>JBBRYK010000070.1:0-15048 GCA_038237665.1 Gaiellales bacterium
AACTGAGACTGAGACCGAGGTAGTAGCCGGAATCGGCAGCGACTACGAGGTCAAGTACGGCTTCCACGTTCCCGAGGATTACTTCTTCAAGTCCGGGCGCGGTCTCTCGCACGAGCTCGTCGATGCCATCTCGAGTCACAAGAACGAGCCGGACTGGATGCGCAAGTTCAGGCATCGCAGCCTCGAGTACTTCTATGCGCGCCCGCTCCCGACCTGGGGCGGCGACCTCTCGACGATCGACTTCGAGAACATCTACTACTACATCAAGCCGACCGAGAACCAGGCCAGCTCCTGGGAGGACCTCCCCGCCGACATCAAGGACACCTGGGACAAGCTCGGGATTCCGGAGGCGGAGAAGAACTACCTCGCGGGGGTCGGTGCCCAGTACGAGTCGGAAGTCGTCTACCACAAGCTGCAGGCCGACCTCGAGGCGAAGGGCGTTCTCTTCCTCGACATGGACTCGGGACTGCGCGAGCACGAAGACCTGGTCAAGCAGTACTTCGGCAAGGTGATCCCGCAGAACGACAACAAGTTCGCGGCGCTGAACTCGGCCGTCTGGTCAGGCGGCTCCTTCATCTACGTGCCGCCCGGGGTCTCGATCGAGATGCCGCTCCAGGCCTATTTCCGGATCAACGCCGAGAACATGGGCCAGTTCGAGCGTACGCTGATCATCGTCGACGAGGGCGCCTACGTGCACTACGTCGAGGGCTGCACGGCGCCGATCTACTCGTCCGACTCGCTCCACTCGGCCGTCGTCGAGATCATCGTCAAGCCGGGCGGCCGCTGCCGGTACACGACGATCCAGAACTGGTCGAACAACGTCTACAACCTGGTCACGAAGCGTGCCGTCGCCTACGAGAACGCAACCATGGAGTGGGTCGACGGAAACCTCGGCTCGAAGCTGACGATGAAGTACCCGGCGATCTGGCTGATGGGCGAAGGCGCGCACGGCGAGGTGCTCTCGATCGCGTTCGCCGGCGAGGGCCAGCACCAGGACGCCGGCGGGAAGTGCGTCCACGTCGCGCCGAACACGACCTCGGTGATCACCTCGAAGTCGATCTCGAAGAACGGCGGCCGGGCCGGCTATCGCGGCCTGCTCGAGGTGGCCAAGGGCGCCGAGCGCTCGAAGTCGAAGGTTGTCTGCGACGCGCTGATCCTCGACGATACGTCGCGCTCCGACACCTATCCGTACATCCGGATCGACGAGTCGAACGTGGACATCGGCCACGAGGCCACGGTGTCCAAGATCGGCGAGGAGCAGCTCTTCTACCTGATGTCGCGCGGCCTCTCCGAGGCGGAGGCGTCCGCGATGGTCGTCTCCGGCTTCGTCGAGCCGATCACCAAGGAGCTCCCGCTCGAGTACGCGGTCGAGATGAACCGGCTGATCCAGCTCCAGATGGAGGGCTCGGTCGGTTGATCGAGGTCGAGCGGACGGACTTCGTGTCCGTGCCGGTAACAGACATGGAGCGGGCGAAGCGGTTCTACGGCGAGACACTGGGGATCCACAGCCCTGATCCCGATGCCGCCTGGCCCGAGTTCGAAACCGGCAACGTCAGCCTCTACCTCGTCGACCCGACGAGGATCGGCGCTGAGTTCAAGCCGCACACGTCGCACATAGCGCTCCGCGTCCCCGACGTCGCCGCCGCGCGCGCGAAGCTCGAGTCAGCCGGGGTCGCCTTCGAGGGCGAGATCATGGACACAGGCGTCTGCCACATGGCGTTCTTCCACGATCCGGACGGCAACGCGTTGCTGCTGCACCGCCGATATGCCCAGAAGCAACAGCAGGACTGAGCTCATCGAGCGCTACCAGGCGCTGCCGTTCCCGACCACACAGGACGAGGCCTGGCGGTTCACCGACCTGAAGGGCTTCGACCCCGAAAGCTTTGGCTCGAACGGGCATGCCGGGGGCCAGACCCCGGGCGTGGCCGCGAAGACCATGGTCGACATCGACGTGGCCGGCGTGGCGGTGGTCTCCGAAAGTGGCATCGAGATCGAGCGCGCGCCGGACGGGATCACGTTCGAGCCGCTGACCGAGCACGAGCGGCTCGGCACGCTGGTCGGCTCGGACGAGAAGTTCGCAGCCCACAATGCCGCCGTCTGGCAGCACGGGCTGCTCGTTCGCGTCCCGAAAGGCGTCGCGCTCGAACAGCCGCTCTACGTGCGGATCGCGAACTCGGCCGAGAACGGATCGCTCTTCTGGCGGCTCCTCGTCATCGCCGAGGAGGGCTCCAGCTTCAGCCTGATCGAGGAGTACGGGTCGGCGCGGCCCGATCTGGTCGGCTACTCGAATGCGGCCGTCGAGCTCTTCGTCGAGCACGGCGCGAAGCTCGAATACGTCTCTCTGCAGAATCTCTCGCGGGAGACGTGGCACTTCGCTACGCACCACGGCCGCGTCGAGCGCGACGCCGAGCTGGACTGGGTCACGGGCGGCTTCGGCTCGAAGAAGGGGAAGATCCGGATCCAGAACGACCTGGCCGGACCCGGAGCGACGTCGCGTGTCACCGGGGCGTACTTCGCGGACGGCGACCAGCACCTGGACTACGACACGTTCCAGGAGCACATCGCCCCGCACACGACCTCGGACTTCGCCTTCAAGGGCGCCCTCCGCGATACGGCGACGACCGTTTGGCGCGGGATGATCCGCGTCGAGCGGGACGCGCAGAAGACGAACGCCTACCAGGAGAACCGCAACCTCCTCCTGTCGCCGAAGGCACACGCCGACTCGATCCCCGGCCTCGAGATCCTCGCCAACGACGTGCGCTGCACGCACGGGGCGACTCTGGGCCAGGTCGACCGCGAGCAGCTCTTCTACCTGATGAGCCGCGGGCTCTCCCGCGCCGAGGCCGAGCGCCTGATCGTGCGCGGCTTCTTCCAGGACGTGCTCGACCGGATCGAGCTCGAGCCGGTGCGCGAGGCCCTCGCGGCCGCGCTCGAGGCGCGCATCCCGCAGGGCTAGCGATTGGCGGGCTGCTGCTCACCGAGAGGCTACGACGCGATCTTCGGCGCGCGGCGCGCCCGTGCGGACGGTCGCCGGTATCGGAGACGGGGCCTCGACGGACCGCCCGGCGCCTGGTCTCCTACCTCGAGAGCCGGGGCATCGACGGGGCGACCGTGCTCGAGGTCGGCGGAGGCGTCGGCGCGATTCAGGTCGAGCTCCTCGAGGCGGGCGCGGCCGAGGCCACCAATGTCGAGCTCTCGCCGGGCTACGAGGACGAGGCCGCGGCCCTGCTTCGGGAGCACGGTCTCGAGGATCGCGTCCACCGCCGGATTCTGGACTTTGCCGTCGCTCAGGACCTGCTTGCGCCGGCCGACGTGGTCGTGCTCCACCGTGTGGTCTGCTGCTACCCGGATCCCGGCACGCTCGTCGGTGCGGCCGCGGTTCATGCCCGCCGCCGGCTCGTGCTGAGCTTTCCGCCTCGCAACGCGATCAGCCGGTTGGTTGCCTCGGCGGTCAACGTCTACTGCGCCGCTCGCCGGTTCGAGTTCCGCGTCTACATGCATCCGCTGCCAGTGATCCTTGCCGCAGCGGAAGGAGCCGGTCTTTCACCGGCCGCGCAGGGCCGGAGCGGCATCTGGCGCTATGCAGCGTTCGAGCGGGCTTCCGGCTAAAGTTCCCCGTGGGGATGGGGGTCCAGCGTCTGGTCATGTACGCCGCGGTCGTGACGGCGGCCGGTTTGGTGGTGCTCGTCGGGCAGGCGAGCGCGGCGCCGCGGGTCGGAACGGCCTGCTTCGGCCAGCCGGCGACGATCGTCGGCACCGACGGCGACGACACGCTCATCGGCACACCGGGCAACGACGTGATCGTCGCCGGTGACGGCTCCGACATCATCGCCGGAGGCGCAGGCGACGACCTGATCTGCGGAGAGGCCGGCGCCGACTTCATCTTCGGCCAGGACGGGAACGACTCGATCGACGCCGGCGCCGGAGCCGACGCGATCATCCCGGGCGCCGGCGACGACAAGGTCATCGGCGGCGGCGAAGGCGACCTGCTCGCCTTCATCCAGGCGACTGGTCCGGTGACCGCGAGCCTCGTCACCGGGACGGCCACCGGCGACGGCAGCGACACCTTTTCGGGGATCGGCTCGCTCGCCGGCGGCCCCTTCAACGACACGCTCACCGGCGACGCGCAGGACTTCAACGCGCTGATCGGCGAGGCCGGGGACGACGTACTCGACGGCGGCGCCGGGTTCGACGCCGCGATCTACACGACGGGCCCCATCACCGCCAACCTCCTCACCGGCGTGTCGACCGGCGGCGAGGGGAACGACACGCTGCGCGGGATCGAGGGCCTCGAGGGCACGTCGCAGGACGACAACTTCACCGGCGACGCGGGGACGAACGTCCTCGACGGCCGCGGCGGCAACGACATCCTCGCCGGTGGCGACGGCACCGATCTGCTGCAGGGCGATGCGCAGATCGATACGAACCCCGGGAACGACCGCCTCTCGGGTGGCAACGGGGACGACTTCCTCCAACCCAGCCCCGGCAGCGACATCCTCGACGCGGGACCGGGCCGGCAGGACCTCCTCGACCTCTCCGTGATCCACACCTCCGTGGCGGCCAACCTGGGAACGAGCCAGGTGACCGGTCAGGGCATCGGCAAGGTGAAGCTGACCGGCTTCGAGGGGATCTTCGGCGGTCCCGCGGCCGACACGCTCACCGGCGACAAGGGACCCAACGTCCTGTACGGAAACGACGGAACCGATCGCCTCGCCGGGGCAGCCGGCGATGACTTCCTGAGCGGCGGCGCCGGGGCCGACACGTTCGACGGCGGCCCGGGGGTCGACTACTGCCTCGACGGCAGCGGCAAGGGGTGCGAGTTCTCGGGCACTCCCACGGCAAGCCGGGCGGCGGCCGTGGCGAACGAGGCGCAGATGGCCGCGATCAGCGACAGCCTGGCCGTGCTGCGAGCGCCCAATGCCCCGCGGCCGTTCGCGCTGTCGAGCGTCTCGGCTGGCGGCGAGAACAACCAGCTCGGCGAGGCCGGCTGTGAGGGCTCGATCGCGCGGGCCACACGCTCCGTCGCCTCGGCGGGCGCCGCCAAGAGGAAGACCGAGGCCGGTCCTCCACACAAGGCACCCTCGGCGAAGAACGACAGCACGAAGCCCATCGTGCTCGACCTGATCCCGGACTGGCTGGTGGGCCCGCTCGATGCGATCGCTGCGGATGAGAGCCTCAAGTGGCAGGGCACGCTCTTCCGCTATGATGCGAAGAAGAAGGCCTGGCGCTCGTACAAGAAGACGCTGGTCGCCTTCGGGCATGTCGACCCGTCTGGAACAGCCGTCTGGACGACAGCCGCGGGACAGCCGGTCGGTGAGACTGGCTTCACGGTGCCGGCCGGGCAGTTTGCCTGGAAGGGCACGCTGCAGGTGCCCGGCTCGCCGACCGTCACCGACTGGATCGAGCCTCACACCGACTTCGCGCGCAAGGGCGGCGGCATCTTCGCGCCGAGTTGCGCCTTCGGCGCGTGAACCGACTCCTAACAGACTCCGGCTAGCCTGCCTGGTATGTCGCCGGCGTCACGAGCAGTGATCGTGCTCGCGGCGACGGCGCTCGTGCTGCTTCCCTCCGCGGCGGCCGCGCCTCTCGGGCAGATTGCCTTCACCGCGGGCGGTCGCACCACAGCGCCCGCAGACGTCGTGCTCGTCAACGCCGACGGCAGCGGGTTCGCGAATCTCACGCCGGATCAGCAAAACACCTTCGACGACGATCGCAGTCCCAGCTGGTCGCCGGACGGCAAGCGGATCGCCTTCGTCAGCCATCGCGACGCGATCAACACCCAGGAGATCTACGTCATGAACGCCGACGGCACGGGTGCTCGCCGGTTGACGACCGACTCGGGCGACGGCAGGACCTTCAACGTCGATCCCGCCTGGTCGCCCGACGGGACGCGGATTGCCTGGCGCAAGGCCGGCCAGAACTCAACGGACGAGATCTGGGTCATGAATGCCGACGGCTCCGGCCAGCGCCGTCTGACGACGGACGGCGGCACGAAAACCGGCCCGCGCTGGTCTCCGGACTCGACCCGGCTCCTGTACGCCCGGTTCGGGCCTGCGCACATCTTCGTCGTCACCGTTGCCGGCGGCCTAGTCCGCGATCTGACGCCGGTGGGAGTGGCCGACAGCAACCCCCAATGGTCCCCGGACGGCAACCGGATCGCCCTGACGAGCAACGACGAGATCGCGGTGATGGCCGCCGACGGCAGCGGCCGACGGCAGGTGGGCACCGCGCGTGGGATCGCCCCTGCGTGGTCGCCCGACGGCACCCAGATCGCGTTCACGGGCATCCGCCTCTTCCCCGCGTTCGGGAGCCGCTTCGGGCCGGCCCAGCGGAACGATGTCTTCGTCGTGGGGGCCGGTGGCAAGGACGAGCGGCGCCTGACCGGGCCGACCGGCGAGCAGTATTCCGGCGTCGGCGACGGATCGGCGCCCACGTGGTGGCCCGACGGCTCGCGCCTGTTCTTCTCGAGCGCGCGTACCCAAGCCGACGGGAACGCGACGACGTACGTCATGAACGCCGACGGAACCTGTGAGGGGCGTTTCGCCCCTTCCGTGCCCGCGCCGATCTTCGATCCGGCTTGGAGGCCGGGCCCGGCCGCAGGCGGGACGATCGCCTGCGTCGACCTGCGTCTCGACGTCGCCCTCTCGACGGACGCGGTGGGCTTGAACCAGACGGTCGTCTATCACCTGACCGTCGACAACGACGGCAGCACGCCGGCAACCGGAGTCCGTGTCCAGCTGACGCCGTCTGCCGCGACGACGGTCACAACGAGCCTCTCCGCGGGTGCCTGCACCGGCGCCAGCACGGTCAGGTGTGACCTTCCGAGCGTCGCGACGGGGCGCGCGACCGCATTCGAGGTCTACGCCCGCTCGCCGGCGGCCGGCGAGATCCGGATCCCGATCTCGGTGTCCGCCGACCAGGCGGACAGCGACCCGTCGAGCAACTCGCGGATCGCTCTGACGACCGTGCTTCCATGCACCATCGTCGGCAGCACCGGGAACGACGGCATCTACGGCACCGGCGGGCGCGACATCATCTGCGCCCGTCCCGGCTGGGACCGCATCAACGCGCTGGGCGGCAACGACCTGATCAAGGCGGGGAGCGGCAACGACACGATCGACGCCGGCAAGGGTCGTGACACGGTCTTCGGGGAAGGCGGCTCCGATGTCATCCTCGCGCTGGACGGTGAGCGGGACACGATCGACTGCGGGTCCGAGTTCGACACCGTTCTCGCCGACCGGATCGACAAGGTCGCGAGGAATTGCGAGCGCGTGATCCGGGCCTAACGGACCCCTAAGAAAGAGGGGCTACGTTGGGCGTATGGGCCGCCTGGCGTTTGTTGGCCTCGTCGCGGCCGCAGCCCTTGCAGCGGCCGCGCATGCTGCGTTTCCGGGGAAGAACGGCAAGATCGTCTTCGTCCGGCAGACGCATGCCACGGGCG
This sequence comes from Gaiellales bacterium, assembly GCA_038237665.1. Taxonomy (GTDB): domain Bacteria; phylum Actinomycetota; class Thermoleophilia; order Gaiellales; family Gaiellaceae; genus JBBRYK01. Next base: position 7,442 of record JBBRYK010000070.1, read on the forward strand.
GTAGCGGACAGGTTGCTCCCGCGGTCTACGTCGTCAATCCTGACTACACGGGGCTGAAGCGGCTGACCGATCCGGCCGCAGGCGCCGACGATTCGAGCCCGACCTGGTCACCCGACGGGAAGCGCATCGCCTTCGTCCGCCTTGTCCACACCGTCCCGGCTCCGGCCGACGCGCACGAGCTCTACGTGATGAAGGCCAACGGCTCCGGCCTCAGCCGGTTGACGCGAAACGGGGTCTACGACGACCACCCGGCCTGGTCGCCGGACGGAAAGTGGATCGCCTTCACCCGCGAGGACCACACGGGCCCGGACGCAGGTGACGTCAACTTCGACATCTGGGTGATGCACGCGACCGGGACGGGGCAGAGACAACTGACCCGCAACAGCGACGACGAGGTCTGCCCCGCGTGGTCTCCGGACAGGAAGTCGATCGCCTTCCTGGCCGACGACCCGACCTCGGCCGGCGGCCGGATCGTCGTGATGGCAGCCGACGGCACGCACCGGCGACTGGTCGCTCGGGTACCGCTCGTGGGATCCACGACCGGCCAGGAATACAGCCTTCAGCGGCCGTCCTGGTCGCCCGACGGCAAGCGGATCGCCTTCGTCGGGGCGAAGGGAATCACGACGGTGCGCTCGGACGGCGCCAAGCCGGTCGTGCTCCCCGCCGGCCTGCACCCTTCGTGGTCGCCAGACGGAAGACACCTGACGTTCATGCGCTACGACGACGGTTCCTCGATCGGACGGATCTACGTGATGGACGCCGACGGCACGAACCTCCGGGCGCTGACCAGCGCCATGTTTCCTCTCGACGACCAGCAGCCCGACTGGCAGCCGCTCGGAACCCGCACCGGTGGCCGGGTCGAGCCGTAGCGGTCTACGCGGAAACGCGATTCGCCTCGGTGGACATCTCGTAGTGGACCTGCCGCAGGCGGTGACGAGTATCGGCGAACGCCTCGACGACAGCCGGGTCGAACTGTTTCCCCGACTCCCCCAGGATCTCTGCAACCGCCTCGTCCCAGCGCTGCGCTTGCCGGTAGGGGCGGCGACTCGTCATCGCGTCCAAGGTGTCGGCCACGGCGAAGATGCGTGCTCCGAGCGGGATGTCGTCCTTTCGCAGTCGATCGGGATAACCGCCGCCGTCCCAGCGCTCGTGATGGGAGCGGACGACCTTGAGCCCGTCTCCCTGGAGGACGGCGACGTGACCCAGCATCTGCTCGCCGAGCATCGTGTGCGTCTCCATGCGCGACCGCTCCTCGACGGTCAGGGGCCCAGGCTTCTGGAGGATGCTGTCCGGGATCCCGATCTTGCCGATGTCGTGCAGCAGGAATCCGTATTCGACGCTCGGATCGTCGAGCATAGAGGGCTCGACGCTGCCGGCCAGTTCGGCGGCATACCGTTGCACGCGCATCGAGTGCTCCCGCGTGCCGGTGTCCTTGGACTCGAGGGCGCTGGCGAGCGCCGTCACCGTCTCCCGGTAGGCGCGCTGGATGAGCACGCGCTGTCCTCGCTCGAGCTCCCGTAGGCGGCGCAGGTCCTGGGCATAGAGGAGCAGCTGCTCTTCGCCTCCGCGGGCAACGGCTGAGTCCTCGAAGAGGCCGTGCGAGACCCCCTGTGCGAGCTGCTCGACGATGTTGAGCAGCTCGAGCGGGCTGAAAGGCTTGCGAAGCAGCGCATCCGCCCCCGCGGAACGTGCGACATCCTGAGGTGTGTCGGCGCCGGTCAAGAGGATGACCGGAACCTCGCGGGTTGCCGGGTCGGCCTTGAGCGTCCGGCAGAACTCGAGCCCGTTCACCCCGGGGAGGCGGATGTCGAGAATGATGATGTCGGGGCGTGCTCGCTCCATCCGTTCCCGGGCCGACTCGGCGTTGCCCGCCTCGTCGACTGCGATCTCGGCGACCTCGAACGTGGTCCGCAGAAGGGCGCGGATACCCTCCTCGTCCTCGACCACCAGCACCCGCAAGGGTGTCCGTGGGTCGACCTCCAGCTCGTTTCGGGTGCCTTCGCCGTTTGCTGCGACGACAACGCCGCCTCCTCGATCGACGACGACGCGGTTCTTGCCCGCGTGCTTCGCCGCATAGAGAGCGCTGTCCGCCCGTTTGAAGAGATCGTCGAGCCCACCCGGATCCCGGGTCGAGGCGACGCCCACCGAGACGGTCGGGAGTCGGCGGCCGCGCTGTTGGCGGTTTACCGCCGCGCGGATCCGCTGCGCGACCCGGGTTGCGACCTCGTGCCCGCTGTCGATCACGACGGCGAACTCCTCGCCGCCGACTCTGAAGGCCTGCTCGTCGGCTCGCAGCGTGCGTTGGATGACTCGCGCGAGTTCGGCCAGCACCTCGTTGCCGACGACGTGGCCGTGTTGGTCGTTGACCTTCTTGAAATCGTCGATGTCGAGCAGGACGAGCGAGAACTCGCGGCCACTCGTCTCGGCATTTCGGGAGGCGCGCTGGAGCTGCTCGTTGAACGCCCGCTTGTTCGCGAGCCCGGTGAGTGCGTCCCGGCGGGCCTCGGCGTACGTGAGGGCGAGACGGCGGACGTTGGCCAGCGAGACGGCGGCGAGGTCGGCTGCCGCGGCAACGAGCTCGGCGTCGAGCTTGGCCGGAGCACCGGGGGGCTGCGCGACGAGCAGCGCACCCAGAGCCTCGCCGTCGACCAGGAGTGGTACGGCCAGCGCTTCGGTTGCCGGGCAGCCGAGCTGCCGCAGCTCGGCGAGCTCGGCCGGATCGGCCCAGGCGAGCGCCCCCTTTTCGAACGCGCGTGCTGCGACTCCGGGTGCGGAGTGCACGGACGCGGCCGGGGCGGAGCCGGCAAGCCCTCCGAGCGACAAGCCGACGTCGGGCGAGGCCAGGTAGGTGGCCGCCAAAGCGGCGCCGGTGAGACCGACGAGCTCCCTCGCGACGAGCTCTGCGGCGCCTGCATCGTTGCCCGCCTTTGCGAGTCCGTGCGCGAGCCGCACCAGCGGGTCCACCTGCTCCGCGACCGCTCGCTCGAGCTCCCAGAGCGGCGCCCCCTTCATGCAGTAGGCGGAGGCACCCGCCTCGATCATCGCGGCGATCACTTCCTTGTCGTCCGAGCCGGCGAACGCAACGATGCGCGCGCTCGGGAGCAGACGGCGAAGGCGGCGCGTTGCCTCGACACCGTCGAGGATGGGCATCGCAACGTCCATCAGGACGACGTCGGGCCTGGTCTCGAGGGCGAGGGCGACCGCGTCCTCGCCGTTCGCCGCCTCGCCGACGATCTCGACGCGACCCTCTTCGGCCAGCATCGTCCGGACGGCCGTCCGCGCCTCCGGCGAGTCGTCGCAAATCAGGAGCCGGACCACGTCCCTCCCAAATCGGACGTTCGCCGGAGAACTTTAGGAAGTGATTTAGGAAGGTTTAAGCACGTTGTGGCCGATCTTTCTGAGCGTATTTACCGGATTCATCACAGCCGACTTGAGGAAAATCACCCATTCGGGGTACCCCCTTAGCTCACTTTGGAGGACAGAGACCCCGCCGGTCCTCGGCCCAGGCGGGCCGACCCGAGCGTCGAGGGCCGGACTGTCCGCTCGACAGCGAGGGGTACGATAGATCCGTGGCCGTCCAGACACAGCCGAAGCTCGACGCGCAGAAGCTGCGCGCCGACTTTCCGGTTTTCGAGCAGCTGATTCACGGCAAGCCACTCGCCTATCTGGACTCCGCCGTCACCTCGCAGAAGCCGCGGCAGGTGCTCGACAAGCTCTACGACTTCTACGCCCACTCCTACGGGAACGTCCACCGCGGCGTGTACACGCTCTCCGAGCGTGCGACGGCCGAGTTCGAAGGTGCCCGCGAGAAGATCGCACGCTTCGTCAACGCACCGTCTCCCCGGGAGCTGATCTTCACGCGCAGCGCGACGGAGGCCCTCAACCTCGTCGCGTACGCCTGGGGCCTCGACAACCTCGGCCCCGGCGACCTCGTCGTCGTGACCGAACTCGACCACCACTCGAACTTCGTGCCGTGGCAATACATCGCCGGGCGCACCGGCGCGTCCTTCCATGCCATCGCCATCGACGAGGCAGGCGAGATTCAGCTCGACGAGCTCGAGGAGCTGCCGTCCAAGGGGCGCATCAAGGTCGTCGCCAACAACCTCGTCTCCAACGCCCTCGGAACGATCAACCCGATCGACAAGCTGACGGCTTGGGCGCACGAGCAGGGCGCGATCATGGTCGTCGACGCGGCTCAGGCCGCCCCGCACATGCCCCTCGACGTGCAGGCGCTCGACTGCGACTTCCTCGCCTTCTCCTCGCACAAGCTCTGTGGGCCGAGCGGGATCGGCGCTCTCTGGGGGAAGCGCGAGCTCCTCGAGGCGATGGCTCCGTTCAACCTCGGCGGTCAGATGATCCGCAAGGTCGAGATCGAGAAGACGACCTGGAACGAGCTGCCGAACAAGTTCGAGGCGGGAACGCCCGCGATTGCCGAGGCCGTCGGCTTCGGGGCGGCGATCGACTACATCTCGGCGATCGGGCTAGAGGCGATCGAGGCGTACGAGCACGAGCTCGCCGCCTACGCCCTCGACCGGATGGCGGAGATTCCCGGCGTGCGGCTCTTCGGGCCGCCGCCTGAGCGGCGCGCGGGGATCGTGTCGTTCGACGTCGAAGGAGTTCATCCGCACGACGTGGCGCAGATCCTCGACTGGGAGGGAATCGCCATCCGCGCGGGCCACCATTGCACACAGCCGCTGATGCGGCGGCTGGGTGTCGCGGCGACCTCGCGCGCGAGCTTCTACCTCTACACGATCCCCGACGAGATCGACCGGCTGGTGGAAGGAATCCACAAGGTCAAGAAGGTCTTCGGGTAGCCCGTGAGCGACGAGCAGCTCTACCGCGAAGTCATTCTGGACCACTACCGGAACCCGCGACAGCACGGGGCCGTCGACGATGCCGACGCAAGTGCCGAGGGTCAGAACCCGCTGTGCGGTGACGAGGTCTCGATCTCCCTGGCGTTCGGACGAGACGGGGAGACGATCGAGGACATTCGGTTCCTCGGACGCGGCTGTGCGATCAGCCAGGCTTCGACCTCGATGCTGATGGAGCTGGTCAAGGGCAAACGGGCCTCGGACGTTGCGGCCATGCCGAAAGAGGACCTCCTGGACGAGGTCGGGATCCCCCTCGGGCCGGTGCGCCTGAAGTGCGCGCTGCTCGGGCTTGCAACGCTCAAGGTGGCAATCCACAAGTCGAAGGGCACGGACCTCCCGGACGAGTGGAGCACCGACGCCGACCTCGAGCTGAAGTAAGGGCAGCGTGGGCGAGATCGACGTGGGTCCGGTCGAGGAGCTGCCGCCGGGCGAGGTGAAGATCGTCCATGCCGACCGGCTTTCGGTCGGGGTCTACAACCTCGGCGGCGAGTTCTATGCCCTCGAGGACCGTTGCTCCCACGATGACGGGCCGCTCTGCGAAGGCGAGTTCGACCTCGAGGAGGGCTATGCGATCTGCCCGCGCCACGGGGCGCAGATCGACATTCGCACGGGCGAGGCGCTGACTCTGCCGGCCGTGTTTCCGGTCGATACGTTTCCCGTCCGCATCGAGGACGGGATCGTCAAGCTCGAGCTTCCACCATTCAAGGAGACATGATGCCCGGGACCGCCGCAGTACAAGGACCGCTCTGGGGAGCCAGGGCGCGCGAATGGGCCGAGCTCCAGGAGCCGTTGGCCAGGCCGCTCTTCGAGACGGTGCTCGGACGCTTCGACCTCGGTGAGGGCGTACGCGTCCTCGACGTGGGCTGCGGCACGGGCCTCTTTTGCATGCTCGCCGCGAAGGAGGAGGGCGGGTCGGTCGCCGGCCTCGACGCATCGGAGCAGTCGATCGCGATCGCCAGGGAGCGGACCCCCGCCGGCGACTTCCGCGTCGGTGAGCTCGAGGAGCTGCCCTGGGCGGACGGCTCTTTCGACGTTGTGACCGGGTTCAACGCGTTCCAGTTCGCCGCGTCTCCGGCCAACGCGCTCCGCGAGGCCCGGCGGGTCGTCAGTCTCGAGGGCGAGGTGGCGGTTGCGGTCTGGGGCGCGCCGCAGGACTGCGAGGCAGCCGTGGTTCTGAAGGCCGTCGGCGAGCTGCTGCCGCCGCCCCCGCCGGGAACGCCCGGCCCCTTTGCGCTCTCCGAGCCGGGCGCGCTCGAGTCGCTGGTCGAGGAGGCGGGTCTCACGCCCGACGAGTTGCACGAGGTTCCGTGCCCATGGGCCTACGCCGACCTGGACACGGCCGTTCAGGCCCTTGCCTCCTCAGGCCCCGCTGTGCGAGCGGAGCAGGAAGCTGGCCGCGAGATCGTCGAGCAGGCGATCGCTCAGGCGCTCCAGCCGTACCTCGACGTCGCCACCGGCATCGTGCAGCTCGAGAACGTCTTCCGGTACCTCGTAGCTCGACCCTAGTGCTCGACGACCGCGTTCGGGCGGTGCTCGCTCGGCTCGAGGCCGAGGATGCTGCCGAACGGTCTCAGGGCATTCCGCGTGAGCATCGTGCGCGTCAGGTCTCCCGCACCACGGGGCAGTTTCTCTTTGCGCTTGTGGCACCTCAGAGCGACTGCGAAGTGCTCGAGATCGGCGGCTCGCGCGGGTATTCCTCCATCTGGCTTGCGGCGGGGGTGCGGCAGTTCGGCGGGCGGGTGCTCTCGATCGAGCAGGATCCGGCGAAGTGCGAGGCGTGGCGGGAGAACGTCGCCGAGGCGGGGCTCGAGGACTGGGCCGACCTGATCGAGGGCGACGCGCTCGAAGCCGTGCCCGCAATCGCCGACGTCTTCGACGTCGTGTTCCTCGACGCCGAGAAGGAGGACTACGAGGAGCTGTTCCAGCAGGCCCGCCGGAAGCTCGAACCGGGAGCGGTGGTCGTCGCCGACAACGTGTTGTCGCATGGGGCAACGCTGGGAGCATACTCGCGCGCCCGCCAGTCAGACCCCTCTCTCGAGAGCGTCACCGTCCCCCTGGACCGTGGATTGGAGCTCTCGGTCGTCCTCCGCGAATCGCGGCCGTGACACTTTCGTAACGGGGTCAGACCGGTACTGGGTCAGTTCGAATTGGCCGCTGCCACCCGAGGCTTGTACGGGCCGCGCTTGCGAGGGACACGCTCAGCTGCATCGAGCAGGCCGATCAATTCGGAGAGCGACCAAGCATGATCGGTGATGCCCGCCGCCATCGCCGGGGTACGCCCTCCGAGGCTGCTATGCGGGCGGCAGAAGTTGTAGTGGAAGAAATGCAAGCTGACGGCCGCGGCCAGGTTCTCGACCTTCTTGGAGAAGCCGTTGGTCAGCCGCGTGAAGCGCCGCATCGACATGCGCATGGTCAGGTTCGACCGCTCGACAAAGCTAGTCGAAATGTGGTCGGGATCGGGATCGCCGCTGACGGTGCGAATGTCGATGCCGATGCAGACGGCCGGGGAGTAGCGCCGCTCGGCTTCCGGGTCGATCCCGTACAGCTTCACAAGCTGCGCGTAGTCGACGCCCTCGCGGAACGCGTCAGCGATGGCGCGCGGGTAGCGGCTGTAGCCGTCCGTCGTGATCTGAATGCGGCTTCGCATCCGGCGGGCCAGATCGAGCATGAAGCGCCGCGCGTCGTGCAGCTCGCGCGAGCCCACGAGGTAGGTGGGGACGAGCTTCGTATCGGGGT
>JBBRYK010000071.1:0-14842 GCA_038237665.1 Gaiellales bacterium
CCGCATCCCGCAGAGGAGGTCGACGAGCTCGGTCTGGCCGTTGCCCGACACACCGGCGACCCCGAGGATCTCGCCGCGGCTGACCTCGAAGGACACGTTTCTTAGCGCCGGGAGCCCTTGGCTGCTCGTCGCCGAGACGGCCTCGACCCGCAGGATCGGTGCGCCCGCGCTCGCCGCACTCGGTCGCTGGACCCCGAGCGTCGGTCGGCCGACCATCAACGAGGCGAGCTCCCTGTCGTCGACCCCGGAGGTCGTACGGGTACCGACGACCGCGCCCCGCCTGAGCACCGTCACCCGCGCGCTGATCTCCCGAATCTCGTGCAGCTTGTGACTGATGAAAATCACCGCGATCCCTTCGGCGCAGAGCCGGCGGAGCGCCGCGAAGAGCGACTCGACCTCCTGCGGCACCAGCACGGCAGTCGGCTCGTCGAGGATCAGCACGCGGCAGTCGCGGTAGAGAGCCTTGAGGACCTCCACGCGCTGCTGCTCCCCGACGGAGAGCCCGCCGACCCGGGCGAGTGGGTCGGCGCGGATGCCGAACCGCTCGGCCGCATCCGCCACCTTGGCGGCAGCGAGATCGAGCCTGACGCGAATACCGTCGGTCGCGCCCAGGATGACGTTTTCGGTGACGGTCATCGGCTTCACGAGCGCGAAGTGCTGTGTGACCATGCCGATGCCGGCTGCGATCGCGTCCTTCGGCGAATGGATCGCGACCGGCCGGCCGTCGATCAGGACAACTCCCGCGTCGGGCCTTGTCAGCCCGTACAGGATCCGCATCAGAGTCGTCTTGCCGGCTCCGTTCTCGCCGAGCAATGCGTGGATCTCGCCTCGGGCGACCGCGAGGTCGATGCGGTCGTTGGCGACGAGCGTGCCGAAGCGCTTCGTGACGTCGCGGAGCTCGACGGCGGTGTCATTCATGTCCGCCGCCGAGCCCGCGGCGTTCTCGATCACGACTCTTGCGCTCGGTCCTGCGACCTACTTCTTCTTGAACGTGATCGATCCCGGCGGCTGCGCCTCGTTGATGTCCACCCGCAGCGCCCCCGAGCGGATCTTGCGCTGCAGCGCAAGCACCTTGGCGACGACCTTGGCCGGAGGGCCGCCTTTGGCGCCCTTGTTGATCGGCGCGAGGCTCGCGCCGCCCTTGCCCATCATCGAGAAGTCCTTCAGGTCCTGGGCGGTATAGGTCCCCGCCCCCACCTGCTTGATCACGTACTCGACCGTCGGAGTCATGTTCCAGACGGCGCTCGAGACGACGTTCTTCGGGCCGAGCTTGGACTGGTCGGACATGTTGCCGAACGCGTAGATCTTCTTCTGTACAGCGGCTTCGATAACGCCGGCCCGCTCGGCGTAAAGGGCGTCGACCCCGGAGGCGATCTGTGCGAGGGCCGCTTCCTTGGCGGTCGCAGGGTCGAAGAAGCTGTTGATGAACGTCACCTTGACGACGACCTTCTTGTTGACCGACTGTGCGCCGGCCGCGAATGCGTTGATGAGCCGGTTCACTTCGGGGATCGGCAGCGCGGCGACGGCGCCGATCTTGTTCGACTTGGTCAGCGAGCCGGCGAGCACCCCGAGCAGGTACGCAGGCTCGTGGATCCAGTTGTCGAAGACGGAGAGGTTCGGGCCGGCCGGGCCACCGCCCGAGCCGAAGACGAAAGCGATCTTCGGGAACTCCTTCGCGACTCGATACACGGCCGACTCGTTGCCGAAGGCGTCGCCGAAGATGATGTCCGGCTTGTTCTTCGACGCGACCTTGCGCAGGACGCGCTCCATGTTGCCCGAGTAGCCAATGTTGTCCGTGAACGAGTAGTCGATCTCGCCCGCCTTCTTCGCCTTGGTGAGAGCGCTATGGATGACGCCGTCCCACGGCTCTTCGATCGGCGTGGCGAAAGCGCCGAAGACCTTCAGCTTCTTTGCCGCGGGCGCGGCGGACGCGCTGCCGCCGGCGAGGATCGTGGCGGTCACGGCGAGAGCGAGGAGGAGAACCGCTGCAAGCGTCGACCGTGCGCCACGACGCGTGGCCGCGGTCCTGGGGAGAACGGACATGGAGAACCTCGCTTCGTGGAGAATGGCCGGGAGCGGCTTGCAACACTCCGGCATCGGCAGGCCGATGTCAAGGATCGCTGGCAGACGCCGAACCGCGCGGTAACGCGGCCCGCTACCTTCCCAGGGAGCATCGTGGTTCGGCTGCTCTCATCGGCTCGGCGCCGCCGTCGCCTGCTCAGGCTCGGGATCGTCGCGGCCTTCGCGGTTGTGGTCGCCGGCGTCGTCGTTCTCCTCCCCAACTACTCGGGCCACACCGCCCAGCGCTTCACCTCCGAGCCCGTTCAGGTGGTCAAGACGCAACGCCAAGTGCCCGTGCGCCCAGAGGACCGCCGCGCGATCGACGCCCTGCTCGATCGCTTCGTCCCGGCGGCCGTCGACCGGCGGGATCCCGCGTCCGCCTACAGCCTGGCCACGGCTGCGCTGCGAGCGGGTACCTCCCGCGCCGCCTGGGCGAACGGCGACGTGCCGGTCTTCCCGCTGGCGGTCGCCGACTCGAGGTTCCACGACTGGAGCGTCGAGTATTCGTTTCGCAACGAGGTGAACCTGGAGCTTCTCGTGCACGGGAGAAAGGGCTCGGACCTCGGCGGGATCGCGTACTCCGTCGACGTCAAGCTTGTCAACGGGCGCTGGCTCGTCGATTCGTTCGTTCCGCGCCAGGAGTACGCGGCGTCCGCCCCCGCACCGGCCACGCCGGTTCGGCGCGCTGCTCCTGTTGCTGCCGCACCGCAGGGGCCGCACCACTCCCGGCTCTGGTTCGTGGTTCCGATCGGCGTTCTCCTGGTGCCCCTCTTGGGGCTCGCCACGCTCGGCGTGGTCCGTTGGCGCCGCAACCTCGCCGCCGAACGCTCGTACCGCACGGGTTAGGACTCCGTAAGGAGCGGGTGTACCGGCGGAGGCCGTCAGTACGATGCGCTCGATGCCCACCGCAGTTGTCACCGGCGGCGCCGGCTTTCTCGGCTCGCACCTCTGCGATTACCTGCTGGAGCAGGGCTATCGCGTGATCTGCGTGGACAACCTCGAGTCGAGCACGTTGCAGAACCTCGAGCACATCCAAAGCGACGATTTCGTCTTCCTGAACCACGACGTCGTCGAGCACATTCCGATCGACGAGCCCGTGGACGTCGTCTACCACCTCGCCGCGCTCGCGAGCCCGATCGACTACCTGCGGCAGCCGCTGCATTCGCTCAAGGTCGGCTCGTACGGGACGCACAATGCGCTCGGCCTGGCGAAGTTCAAGCGGGCGCGCTTCCTGCTGGCCTCGACGAGCGAGGTCTACGGCGACCCTCTGGTCCACCCTCAGCCCGAGACCTACTGGGGCAACGTCAACCCGATCGGGCCTCGCGGCGTGTACGACGAGGCCAAGCGCTACGGCGAGGCGATGACGATGGCCTACCACCGGCAGCAGGGAGTGGATACGGCGATCGTCCGGATCTTCAACTCAATCCTCGCCGACGAGCAGGTCTTGGTCGACGACGGCCGCGAGCTGCGCCGGGAGACCGTTGCCGAGGTCGCCGCCCGCCTGATGGCGACACTCCCGGTCGCCGCGGGCTACGTTCCGCGCGCTGCTCCGGGCGGCCTGGCGGTGCTGGACGAGTTCTCGCCGGCCGTTGAGTACCCGTTGGAAGGCGTCACGGTGCCGGCCTTCGGCACCGGCGGGCGGATGCGTGCCGCTCCCGCCTCGGCGCTCATCGCGCACCCGACGCGCGAGCCGTGTTTCGAGATCAGGACGCGGTACGGCCGCTCGATTCGGGTGACAGGTCATCATTCGGTGTTCGTGGAGGGGCCGGACGGCGAACCGGTGCCACGAGAGGCGGGGAGTCTCCGCTGCGGAGATCGGATCGCGATTGCCCGGCGCATCGAGGTGCCCGAGCGCGATCGCACCGACGTCAGCATGCTCGACGTCTGGGCCTACGCCGAGGGCGACCCGTGGGAGCTCACCGTCGAGGCGCCCGGTCTTGGCGAGCTTGTCTGGGCGCGTCGCTTCGACCTCTTCGGCCTGCTTGTCTCCGAGCGGCGCAACAACGGGCCGAACTGGCGGAACGGCGCCTGGACGAAGCTGATCCGCATGCGCGAAACCAACCGCGTCCCGCTGACCGTCCTGCGGCTACTCGGAGAGCCTGTCCCCGCTTCTGCGACAGTACGCCGCTTCTATGGGGGGCGAGGCGCCCCGCTTCCCGAGAAGATTTGCTTGACCGACGAACTCCTGTGGCTGCTGGGCCTCTGGGTGGCCGAGGGCTCCCGGCATGAGAGCAGCGGCAACGCATTCCTGACGGTCAGCGGCACCGAAGAGCTGCTCAGCCGGGCGGCGGCTGTCATACAGCAGGAGCTCGGTTTGCACGTCGTCCGGGGCGGCTCTTCCGATTCGCGGAGCGCCTGCCTGTTCATCCACTCGAAGCTCCTTCTACGCCTGATGGACTACCTCGGCTTCGACAACAACCGCAAGCGGATCCCGGGGTGGATTCTTGGCTTGCCGCTATCGCGGCTGAAGTGGTTCCTCGAGGGTTACCGCGAGGGCGACGGCGTTCACTCGGGCAAGAAGCTGGCCCGGGGGATCCGGCACGAGTTCTCAACCGTTCACGCGGAGCTGAAGGACGACCTGATCGTTGCCTTCGCGCGATTCGGGCTCGTACCGTCGGTGGGCCGCTACGCTTCGACGTTCCGCCAGAAGACGGGCGACCGCCGCTATCCGTTCTGGCGTCTGACGCTCGCGCACGTGACGCCGTGGAGCCCACTCTGCTGGGACGGGGGTGTCGAGCAGCGGCTCAACGCGCGTTGCACCGGGGATCTCGTATGGGCGCCCGTCACAGCGATCGAGGAAATTCCCGGCACTCCTCTGGTCTACGACTTCTCCGTCCCTGATCTGGAGAACTTCTGGGCCGGGACGGGTGTAATGGCGCACAACACCTATGGGCCGCGCATGCGGCCGCACGACGGCCGCGCGATCCCAACGTTCATGCGGCAGGCCGTTGCCGGCGAACCGATCACCGTCTTCGGCGACGGCTCGCAGACACGGAGCTTCTGCTACGTCGACGACCTGATCCGCGGTCTCTACCTGCTCGCCGAGAGCGGCGAGCACCTTCCGGTCAACATCGGCAATCCCGGCGAGTTCACGCTGCTCGAGCTCGCCGACGCGGTGCTGCGGGTGACCGGCGCGAAGAGCGAGATCGTGTTCGAAGCGTTGCCCATCGACGACCCGCAGGTCCGTCAGCCGGACATCACGCGGGCGCGGCAGCTGCTCGGCTGGGAGCCCGAAATCGAGCTCGAGGGGGGCCTGCGCAAGATGCTTCCCTCCCCCCAGCCGGAAGCGATCGGTGCGTAAAACCCTCTGGGTACTGGCTGCCGGTCTCGCTGCGGCTGCAGTGGGCATGCCGGGGCCGGGGCCGGCGCTAGCCGCCCCCGGGATGCTGGTCGGCATCTACGACGACGGGCAGACGCTCTACAACGGCGACACGGCGTTCCCCGAGTTCGAACAGCTCCGCGCCGAGATCGTCCGCGTCCAGCTTCGCTGGGGTGGGCCGGGCGGCGTCGCCCTGCGGCGGCCGGCCAACGCGTTCGACCCGGCAGATCCCGCCTACGACTGGACGCTGTACGACCGCGCCGTCCGTCGAGCCGGAGAGTCCGGGATCAAGGTCGTCTTCTCGATCTTCGGCACTCCTCGCTGGGAAAACAGCAACGCCGGTTACAACGTCGCGCCGCGCTCGTCCACGGACCTGCAGGCCTTCGCGGTCGCTGCCGCCAACCGGTACAGCGGCACCTACAACCTCGCGAACGGGCAGGTCCTACCCGCGGTGAAGTACTGGCTCGCCTGGAACGAGCCGAACAATCCGGTCTTTCTCAAGCCGCAGTTCAAGAAGGTCGGCTCGAAGTGGGAGTACAAAGGGGCCCAGGACTACGCACGGATCTGCGCGGCGGTCTATGCGGGCGTGCACGCGACGATGCTGCGTGACGAGAAGGTGGGCTGCGGCGTTACCGCGCCGCGCGGCAACAACAGCCCGACGAGCGATCGGCCGTCGATCTCCCCGCTTGCGTTCCTGCGCGCGGTCAAGAGCGCGGGGCTGAAGCGCTTCGACGCGTGGGCGCACCATCCGTACTACGGCTCCAAGATCGAGACGCCGACGACGCCGCCGCCGAAGAACGTCCACGGGGGGCTCCCCAACTCCGTGACGCTCGGCAACATCGGCGCTCTGATCGACGAGCTGACGCGCCTGTACGGGCCCAAGCGCCTCTGGATCACCGAGTACGGCTACCAGACGAACCCGCCCGACGACTTTTTCGGCGTCTCGTGGGCCAAGCAGGCGAGCTATCTGACGCAGGCCTTCGGGATCGTGCGCAAGAACCCGCGCATCGACATGATGCTCTGGTACCTGCTCCAGGACGAGCCTGCCCTCGGGGGCTGGCAGTCGGGGCTGCAGACGACGGACGGCGACCGGAAGCCGGCGTTCAAGGCTTATCAGGGGCTAAGCCATTAGCCGACCCCTAACGGCCTAACGCCCCAACGTCTCGAGCAGGGAGCGGTAGAGCAGGTCGACGTCGTCGATCAGGCGCTCGACCGCGTAGCGCGGGAGCACGCGCGCGCGGCCGGCCGCGCCCATCCGGGCCCGCAGCTCGGGGTCGGCCGCCAGGCGGGCCAGGGCGTCGGCGAGCGCATCGATGTCGCCCGGTTCGACGAGGAAGCCGTCCACGCCTTCGCGGACGACGTCCGGAACCCCGCCCACTCGCGTCGCGACCACCGGTCGCCCGGCGGCGAGCGCCTCGATCGCGCTTACGGGAGTTCCCTCGTTGCCCGACGGAAGGATGAAGGCGTCGAAGGCCGAGTAATAGGCGCCGACGTCGTCCTGGTAGCCCAGGAAGAAGCAGTGGCGGACGACGCCGAGCTCCTTCGCCCGCTGCTCGACGTGGTCGCGGTCGGGCCCGTCCCCGACCATGCACAGGCACGCGTCGACGCCGCGTTCGCGGAGGCCCTGCAGGGCCAGCAGGACGTCGTCGGTTCGTTTCACGCCGGTCATGCGGCCGATCCAGCCGACGGTGAAGCGGTCGGGGGCGATCCCGAGCAGCGTCCGGAGCCTGCCGCGCTCGTCTCCGTCGGCCGAGATCCGCTCCTCGAGCGCGATGCCGAGCCGGACCACCGCGAACGCTCGGGCCGGTGCCACTCCGAGTGCGACGAGGTCGTCGCGCACCTGGGGGCTGACGGCGATCAGGGCGCTCGCGTGCCGTGCGAGCCACCGCTCGAGCAGCCGGAAGCCTGCGGCCCGCACAGGGTCGAAGTAGCCGCGCAGGACGTGTCCGTGGAACGTATGCACCACGATCGGCGGCCGCGCGTCCCCCGCCAGCAGCGCCGCCAGGCGGCCGATCGCCCCGGCCTTGGCCGTGTGCGTATGCAGGATGTGCGGGCGCTGACGCCGGATCAGGCGCGCGAGCCGTAGGACAGCCCGCGCATCGCGGAACACCGAGATCTCGCGGTGCAGCTGGTCGATCGTCACCACCGGAACCCCCAGATCCTCGGCGACGAACGCCATCGACCCCTCGCCCCGCGCCAGGGTCCCGGCGACGAGCGTCGTCTGGTAGCCGCGCGGCTCGAGCCCTGCCGTCAGATAGGCCACGTGCAGCGCAGGCCCGCCCATGTTCAGCCGGGCGATGACGCGGACGATGCGAATCGGGTCAGCCGGCAAGGCGCGACTCGCGAGCACGATCGCCTCAGCTGACGAGGGCATCAACGGTCAGCCGGAGCCCCTCTTCGAGTCCCACCCGCGGCTCGAAGCCGAGCACCTCCCGGGCCGCCGAGATATCCGCCCACGAGTCGCGGATGTCGCCTGCCCGGGACGGCGCGGTCTCCCTCTCGACCGGCTTGCCCAGCAGGCGCCCGATCGTCTCGGCCACCTGGTTGACACTCGCCGGCGTCCCCGCGGCCACGTTGAGGATCCGTCCGCTCGCGCCCCCGGCCTCGCCTGCGCGCATGGTCGCGTCGACGACGTTCGCGACGTAGGTGAAATCTCGTGACTGCTCGCCGTCGCCGTGGATCGTGATCGGCTCGCCGCGCGAGATGGCTGTGATGAAGAGCGGGATCACGGCCGCGTACTGCGAGAACGGGCTCTGGCGCGGGCCGAAGACGTTGAAGTACCGCAGCACGACGGTCTCGAGGTCGTACACGCGGCTGAAGCTGACGCAGTACCGCTCGGCCGCGAGCTTCGCGACCCCGTAGGGCGAGATCGGGTCGGGCGGCTCGGACTCGCTCGTCGGCAGCGTCCGGCTGGAGCCGTAGACGGACGTCGACGACGAGAAGACCACCCGCCGGACGCCCTCGTCTCGCGCCGCGAGGAGCACGTTCAGCGTCCCCTCGACGTTGACGGCGCTCGACGTGAGCGGATCCTGGACCGAGCGCGGCACCGAGCCGAGCGCGCCGAGGTGAAAGACCTGCTCGACGCCGCGCACGGCCGCGTGGACGCGCTCATAGCTCCGCAGCTCCCCCTCGACGACCTCGACGCCGTTCAGGCCGGCCAGGTTCGCGCGCAGGCCGGTCGAGAAGTTGTCGAGCACCCGGACCTCGTCGCCGCGCTCGAGCAGCGCCCGGATCAGGTTCGAGCCGATGAAGCCTGCGCCGCCGGTGACGAGGGTCTTCACCCGGCGACCTCGGCGAGCACGTGGTAGTTGAAGAACATCGACCCCGGCCCCGGCTCACGCAGGCGGGGCGACGTGCGGTCGAGCAGCGGGCCGAGGCGATTGAGACCGCGAACGACGAGCCCGCCGATCGGCCGGACGTGCGCCGCCTTGGCCAGCAGGTCGACGTAGAGCGCAACGACCGTGGTCACGCAGGAGGCGGTGCCGGCGTTCGGCGTGACGGCCACACCGCCCCATTCACCATTTCGCTCGAAGAGCCTTTCGAGGCCGGCATGCGTCCAGCGCCACAGATCCTCCGGAGAGGGGTGGTAGACCATGACGCCGTGCGTCGAGGCGAGGACGCGCCCGCCCGGCGCGGTCACCCGCCGCAGCTCGCGCACGGCCTGGTCGGGATCGGCGCAGTGCTCGAGCACTTGCGTGCAGAGGACGACGTCGTAACCCCCGTCCTCGACGGGGATGTCCTCGACCGTCCCCTTGACCTCCGCGTCCGGGTGCACCGGGTCGACGCCGACGTACTCGCGGACGAAGGGCTCGAAGAAGGGGTAGTAGGGCTTCGCGCCGCAGCCGACGTCGAGCAGCCGGTAGGGGCCGTACGCCTCGTGGGCAGAGCGGGCCTGTTCCTGAATCCAGCTCGAGAGCGAGGAGAGCAGGAGAAAGGTCGGGCCGCTCCGCGGTGGGTTGCGGCGGCCGCCCGCCGGCCAGTGCTCGAGATCAGGCGTCGACACGGCGCATCCCGGCGGCGGTGACGATCAGACCGAGGACGAGCCAGAGTAGCGCGTCCATCGGGATTCCTGCGACCAGCCCGTTCGCGCTCCACACGCCCATCTCGACGAGCAGGGTCAGCCCGCAGGCCACGGCGAGGGCGGAGGCCAGCGGTGGCGCGCGGCGTGCGACTCGCGCGCCGATGACGAGCCCGGTCACGAAGAGGCCGACGAAGAGCGCGAAACCCGCGACGCCCAGGTCTGCGAGCGCCTGGATCCACACGTTCTGGACGCCGTAGGGCCGGTCCGGCGCGGGGAACGCCTTCTCGGCCGTGTGCGGAAAGCGGCGGTGGGCATCGTCGAGGTACGGCTTGTAGCTCGCGTACTCGGCGGAACCCTGCCAGCCGACACCGCCGACCGGATGGTCGAGGAAGATCCGCATCCCCAGGTAGGCGAGCAGCGTGTGCTGCGCATAGCTCTGGACGTCCTCGCTCGTCGTCCGCTGCGCGGTGCGGACTCCGAGCCAGCGCAGGAACTGATCGAAGTCCTGGCCGCGGAGAATCAGCACGCCGCCGCCGACGACGGCGACGATCCCTGCGATCGCGCCGGCCCGTTGCAGCGTGAGCGTGTTCATCCCGCGGGCAGCGAGCAGAGCTGCGAGAGCGGCCACGCCGAGGCCGACGGCGCCGGCGGTCGACCCGGAGAGGACGAGGCCCAGCGGCCCGGCCGCTCCGGCGGTGACGGCCAGCAGTCGCGGCACCGGCAGCCTCGGCCCCGCGACGACCGCGACGAGGGCGATCGCGAGGCTTGCTCCCGAGAGCGCTGCGAAGTCGTGGTGGCCGAGGAACGACGGCTGTCGGCGGCCGGCGCTCCAGGCCGAAGCCACGTCCGCGCCGAAGAACTGGAGCAGGGCGACCGCCGTCGCCGCTGCGCTCCACGCGACGAGTCCTGCGGCGACCGCCGCCAGATCGCGGCTCGATCGGACGAGGAGAGGAACCGCCAGTGCGATCAGGGCGTAGAACGCGAACTTCGCCGCCGTGACCGCGTGCGTTCCGAGGTGGTACTCGCCGTGCACCGCCCGGCCGTACAGGGTCGCGGCGGCGACCATCACGAGTAGTGCGGCACCGGCGATCCAGATCGGCCGTCCCGCGCGGAGCGGCCCAAAGCCACGGCGCAGCGCGGTGACGAGGGCGGCGAGCGCCAGGCCGGCGATGCACAGGTCCGAGAGCGCGACGTGGACGCCGACCGAGCCGACGTGCACCGTGGTTCCAGGCTGATGGTCGACGTGCAGGAAGAGCGGCGGCAGTGCAATCGCGACGGCGATCCCTCCGAGCGCGCCGCGTACATGCTCGACCGCCGTTTCCCGCACGCCGGGATCGGCTCCCGGGAGCGATCGGACGGCCACGGGCGGCCACTATACTGGCCGCTCTGATGCGCTCGCGCCTGTTCCGGCGCCGCTTCGCGACCGCGATCGGAACCTACCTCTCGGCAATCTTCGGAGTCGTCGGCACGCTCGTTGCTGCGCGCGTCCTCGGCCCTGCGAGCTTCGGCGTCTACTCGATCGTCCTGGTCGCGACGAGCTTCTTCCAGGTGCTCCTGGACGTCACGGTCGAGGAAGCGCTCGTCAAGTTCGGCTTCCGGTACTCCGCGAGCGAGGACTGGGGGCGCCTGCAGCGCCTCTTTCGCCGCGTACTCCGGCTGAAGGCGGTCGGCGTCGTCCTGGCCGCAATCGCCCTGGCCGCGCTGGCCCCGTTCGCCGACGGGCTCTTCGGCGCGTCGAACCTGCAAACGCCGCTGCTCGTCGCGGCCATCCTTCCGCTCGTCCAGGCACCGGAGAGCCTCGCGGGGGTCGCCCTGATCCTGCGCGGGCGCTACGACCTGCGCGGGGCGTTCCTCGCCGTCTCGCAGGGGCTCCGGCTGGTCGCCGTCGCCGTGGCCGCTCCGCACGGCGTGACGGCGCTCGTCGCAGCGGTGATCGTCGCCCAGGTGGTGGCCTCGACCGCCATCAGCGTCGCGGGACTCCTGGCCTTCCGGCGCTTCCCCGCCACCGAGTCGGTCCCGCTCGGGACGGACAGGCCCGAGATCCTTCGTTTCGTCCTCCAGTCGAGTCTGGGCACCGGAATCGTGTCCTTCCGGGGGGCGCTCGGCACGCTCGTCCTCGGCGTGGTCACGAACCCGGTGCAGGTCGGCCTCTTCCGCGCGGCCCAGGCGCCGCAACAGGGCTTCCAGACGCTCTCCTCGCCGGCCCGCCTGATCCTGCTGACCGAGCAGACGCGCGACTGGGAGCGCGGCGCGCGCGACGCCGTCTTCCGCAGCGTGCGCCGCTACACGTTTGCGGCGGCTGCGGTGACGGCGGTGATCGCCGCTCCGCTGATCGTCTTCATGCCCGACCTGATCCGACTGCTCTATTCGAACAAGTACGCCGGTGCGGGCGACGCGGCCCGGATCGTCGCCGCGGCTGCGGCGATCCAGCTCGTCTTCGGCTGGACGAAGTCGTTTCCGATCTCGATCGGGCGTCCCGGCCTGCGGACGCTCGGATACACGCTCGAGGCGGTCGTCCTCATCCCGCTCGTCGCCGTGCTGGGGCACACGTGGGGCGCGACGGGCGCGGCCGGGGCGCTCCTCGGGGCCACGGTCGCATCCAGCCTGCTCTGGGTCGTGCTGCTCTTGAGGCTGCGACGGGAGCACCGCGCGGCGCCGGTTGCCGCGCCCATGCCGCGCGAGGTGCACCCGTGAAGGTCCTCGTCGTCAGCGGCATCTGGCCGCCGGACGTCGGCGGGCCCGCCTCCCACGCGCCCGAGGTCGCCGACTTCCTGCACGGCCGGGGGCACGCTGTGGAGGTGGTTACGACCGCATCCGAGGCTCCCGCCCCGCGCCCCTACGCCATGCGCTGGGTGTCGCGGCGACTGCCCGTCGGCATACGCCACGTCCGCGGGGCGCTGCTCGTCCGCAAGCGCGCTGCGCTCGCCGACGTGGTCTACACGACCGGGATGTTCGGCCGGAGCGCATTCGGCTCCCGGCTTGCCGGCACGCCGTACGTCCTGAAGCTGACCGCCGATCCCGCGCACGAACGGGCGCGCCGGCGCGGCATGTCCGCCGGCACCCTGGACGAGTTCCAGCACGAAGCAGGCGATGTGCGCGTGAGGGCGCTCCGCGCCGCGCGCGACGCCGAACTCCGTGGTGCGGCCCACGTCTTCTGTCCGAGTGCTTACCTCCGCGACGTGGTCGTCGGCTGGGGTATCCCGGCGGAGCGCGTCGAGGTGCTTCCGAACCCGCTCCCGGTGCTGCCGGCGCTCCCCGATCGGGACGAGGCGCGCCGCCGCCTCGGCGTCGACGGCGCCACGCTCGCCTTCGCGGGCCGCCTGACGACGCAGAAGTCCCTGGAGGTGGCGCTCGAGGCCCTGGCTCGAAACGAGGGCGTGTCGCTCCTCCTGGCCGGCGACGGCGACGAACGCGCCGCCCTCGAGGACCGGGCCGGCGAGCTCGGCCTCGATAGGCGGGTGCGGTTTCTCGGCCCGCAGCCCCGTGAACGGGTGCTGGAGCTGCTCCGCGCCGCGGACGCCCTACTCTTGAGCTCGAGTTGGGAGAACTTCCCGCACACCGTCGTCGAGTCGCTGGCGGTGGGAACGCCCGTCCTGGCCTCGGCGGCCGGGGGCGTGGTCGAGGTGGTCGAGGACGGCCGGAACGGCCTCCTCGTCCCGCCCGGCGATGCCGAGGCGCTGGCCGGGGCGATCGGCCGTTTCTTCGGCGACGCCCAGCTCCGCGAATCACTGCGCACCGCCGCCGCGCCCTCAGTGGCCCGGTATGCGCCGGAGCCGATCTATGAACGCCTGGAACACGTGCTGGCCGAGGCGGCCGGACGCCGGTGAAGCCGAGGGTGCTGATGGCCGGCAGAATGCGCTACCGCCTGCCTCTTGAACCGAGCCTGCAGCGCAAGTTCGACGCCCTCGAGGACGAGCTCGACCTTCGGGTGCTCGGCAGCGCGCCGGCGGGGTCGCCGACCGAGAACGGCACGTTCCGGCTGGCGGCGCCGTTTCCGGCGCGGCCGTTCGACGGCGCCTCGTTCTACCTCGCACTCCCGTTTCGGATCGCGCGCGAGCTGCGGCGGTTCCCGGCCGACGCGGTGCTGACACAGAGCCCCTACGAGGCGGCGGCCGCCCTGGTCGGCCGACGGCTGGCCCGAAGCGGGAGCCGGGTAGTGGTCGACGTCCACGGCGACTGGCGCACGTTTACGAGGCTCTACGGCTCGCGCGCGCGGCGACTGCTCGCTCCGCTTGCCGACCGCCTGTCCACGGGCGCTCTGCGCCGCGCGGACGCGGTTCGCACGGTCTCTCCTTACACGTCCGCTCTCGTCCGCGAGGCCGGGGTGCAGCCGGCCGCCGAGTTCCCGGCCTTCATGGACCTCGATCCGTTCCTTGCTCCGCCGCGGCCTCTGCCCCAGAAGCCGGCGGCCCTGTTCATCGGCGTCCTCGAGCGCTACAAGAACGTCGACGGCCTCGCCGAGATCTGGCGCCGCGCCGCGCCGAGGGTTCCCGAGGCAAGGCTCCACGTCGTCGGCCGTGGGACGCTGGGTCCCGTAGTGCACGAGCTCGTGCAGTCGTTGCCAGAACAGACAACCTGGTCTCAGGTCCTGCGCCCAGACGAGGTCGTGAAGGCTCTCGACGAGGCAACGCTCCTCGTTCTCCCCTCCCGATCGGAAGGGATGGGGCGCGTCGTCGTCGAGGCCTTGCTGCGTGGACGCCCCGTCGTGGCCAGCCGGGTGGGCGGGATCTCCGATCTGGTCGAGGACGGCGGCAACGGCCTACTGCTCGAGCCCGACGACCACGAGGGCTTTGCCGACGCGCTCGTCCGGCTGCTCGGCGATCGTTCCGAGGCCGAGCGTCTCGCGGCGGCGGCGCGTCCTGCGGGTGAGCGGCTCGTCGCCTCGCCCGGCGAGTACGCGTCCTCCGTGCGGGAGCTCGTCGAACGCGTCGCAGCGTCGTGACCAGGCCGCGCGTCCTCTTCGTCGGCCGTACCCGGTACTCGCTCCCGCTCGCGCCGGGGCTGCAGAAGAAGTTCGACGCGCTCGATCGGGAGCTCGACTACCAGGTGCTCGCGAGCGCGGCGCCGGAGGCCGTTTCCGAAGGCCGCTTCGAGCTGCTCGCGGCGGCGAGGCCGCGGAGGCTCGATGGCGCGCTGTTCCACCTCCTGCTTCCGTTCCGGGTCGCGCGCGCGATTCGCGTCCACCGCCCCGACGCGCTGATTGCCGAGGATCCGCACGTCGCTGCCGCGGCGCTCCTGGGGAGGCGCCTCGTCAGGGGGCCGCGACCGCGCGTCGTCGCCGAGGTGCACGGGAACTGGCGGATCGGCACCCGGCTCTACGGCTCGCCGGCCCGCCGGCTCCTCGCACCGCTGGCCGACGTCGTCGACTCGCTCGCCGTGCGCCGGGCCGATGCGGTCCGGGCGCTGTCTCCCTACACGGCGGGGCTGGTCGAGGAGATCCG
>JBBRYK010000072.1:0-14689 GCA_038237665.1 Gaiellales bacterium
GACGACATTGCCGAGATCGACGAGGTCGAGTTCGACGCGGTCGTCGGCAATCCGCCGTACGGCGCCCGTAAACCCGAGTACAAGAAGCGCGTCTATGCGCGCCTGTACGGCCAACGGGCCGTCGACCGAAACGCCGGCAGCATCGGTACGGGCGACGGTGACAGCTACGCGATGTTCTTCGCCAACGGCGTCGAGCGACTTCGCGAGTGTGGTCGGCTTTCGCTGCACCGACACGAAGCACTTCGAGGGGGTGAGCTTCCAGTTCGCCGGGATGGCGATCACGACGCTCGAGAAGTGCTCGGATGCGGAGGCCAGGGCGGCGAACGTTATGCGGCTCGTCGATTACATCCGCGAGCCGAAGGATTACTGGAACCCGCCGCCAGAGAAGGTCTATGAGCTGAGGCAGGAGGAGTACGAGGCGCTTCCCGAGGCTCCGTTTTTCGTCGGTGTCCCACGCGAGGTCTTCGAAGCGGCAAAGAACTCACTGCAAGTTCGGGCGGTTGCCCGTGGGCGACAGGGGTTGGCGACTGCTGATGATGCGCGCTTCCTCGCACCTGTGGACGATGCTCGCGTTTCGGCCGCTGGTATCGCCGTTGCGGTTACCTCAAAGGAACGAACTGAGGGCATAGCTTCGTCGAAGCCCTATTGGGTCCCCTTCGCCAAGGGTGAAGGTTTCGGCGAGTATTGGAGGCCGCCGAGCGTCGTAATTGACTGGTCTCGCTCTGCGGTTGAAGAACTACGCCGGCGTGACGCGTGGCCAGCAGGCACACCAAGAAGGCCGCGCTTCCAGAATCGGGATTTCTACTTCAGGCCCGGCCTTACGTACTCAGTGGTTTCGAGCGGGCGCGTGTCCTGTCGCTTGATGCCGGAGGGCTGGATCTTCGGTCACAAGGGAAGCGCTGTATTCCTCGACGACGCGGAAACATCAGAACTCTTCCTACTTGGCTATCTGAACTCCGCTCTGGCGACGTACTTCATGAAGAAAGTGGTCAACACGACTGCTACTGCCGACGTCGGCTACCTCGAGAAGCTGCCGTACCGGCGCCCGAGTTGCGAGACCGAGCATCATGTTGTCGAGCGTGTCAACCACATCGTCGAGGTTTTGAAGACGAATCCGGACGCCGACATCGAGGGCGCCCGTGGAGAGATCGATGATCTCATCCTCGATCTTTTTGAGATTCGCGCCTCCCGCGACGAGGTCAAGAGCTTCTATCGGACTGTGGGCCGCGTCGAGACGGTCGACGATCAGGCTGCGAGCGAGTAAACCTCGACGTGGCCCCGCTCGCGGAGGCGGAGGCGGTCGAGAACGCTGCGTAGCCGGTCGGCGCAATCCTCCGCCGGGAGGAGCTCGAGCGGACAAAGCTCGCCTCGCGGCATGCGCGTGTCCGCCAGCGCGACGAGGCGGCCCTCGAACGAGGCCTCATCGAGGTCTTCGGGGACGACGGCGAGTCCGATCCATGTCACGCCGCCGATCCCGTCTGCGCGGACCGTGCCGTCGTCCGCTCGTGCGGCCTTCCAGCCGCACGAGCGGTAGTGCGTTTCCAGCAATGTCTGAAGCTCTTCGCGCCTGGCGCTCACGGGAGCGCAAGGATCGCAAGAGCTCCGGACGTCGCTACGCCTTCGCCGCCGCCTTCGTCTTCGAGCGCGCGTTGTCGCGGATGAAACGCTCGACCGCGGCCTGCGCCTCGTCGTCGACGATCTGCTTCGGCGGCGACTTCATCAGGTAGGCGCTCGGACCCTCGAGAGCCCCGGCAACGCCGTTGTTCAAGGCCAGCTTGGCGAGCCGCACCGCGTCGATGACGATCCCGGCCGAGTTCGGCGAGTCCCACACCTCGAGCTTCAGCTCCAGGTTGAGCGGAACGTCCCCGAACGACGTGCCTTCCATCCGGATGTAGGCCCATTTGCGATCGGTCAGCCACGGCACGTAGTCGGAGGGGCCGACGTGCACGTTCTTCTCGCCGATGTCGTAGTCGAGCATCGACGTGACGGCGTTGGTCTTCGAGATCTTCTTCGACTCGAGGCGCTCTCGCTCGAGCATGTTCAGGAAGTCCGAATTGCCGCCGACGTTCAATTGCATCGTGCGGTCCAAGTGGACGCCGCGCTCGCGGAAGAGGGACGTCAGGACGCGGTGGGTGATCGTCGCGCCGACCTGCGACTTGATGTCGTCGCCGATGATCGGCACCCCGGCCTCCTCGAAGCGCTTCTGCCAGTACTTCTCGCGCGCGATGAAGACCGGCATGCAGTTCACCATCGCGCAGCCGGCGTCGAGGATCTGCTCCGTGTACCACTTGGTCGCGGCCTCCGAGCCGACCGGAAGGTAGTTGACCACGACGTCCGTGCCGGTCTCGTTGAGGATCCGGACGACGTCGGCGGTCTCGCCGGGCGCCTTCTCGACGACCTCAGAGAGGTACTTGCCGATCCCGTCGTGGGTCATGCCGCGGGAGACGGTGATCCCCGTCTTCGGGACGTCGGCGAACCTGTAGGTGTCGTTCGGCTTCGCCCAGATCGCATCGGCGAGGTCCTTGCCGACCTTGTCCGTCGTGACGTCGAAGGCGGCGGTCAGCTGCACGTCGCGGACGTGGTAGCCGCCGAGGTCGACGTGCATCAGCCCGGGGACGAATGCGTCAGGGTCGGCGTCCTTGTAGTACTCGATGCCCTGGAGGAGCGAGTTCGCGCAGTTGCCGACGCCGATGATCGCGACGCGAACCGCGTCCTTCGAGCGCGCGTTGCCGTTCTTGGAACCGTTCGTGCTGGCCATGGGATCCTTTCTGTCTGGGCTGAGGGGAACGTGAAGCTCGCGTGCTAGCACTCGCAGGATGACGTCGTTGACGCTCGTCTCTCCGCGGCGTGCCTCGCTCTCGAGCTCGTGCTTGAGCTCGGACGGCATCCGCAGGAGAACCACCGGGCTCGAGCCGGGAAGCGGGCTCTTGCGGCGCGTCGGCTGGTATGTGACGCCGAACGCATCGGCGAGCATGCCGACGGCGACGTCGTTCAGGCTCACGCCCCGGCGGGCGGTTTCGCGGACGAGCGCCCCCTTCAAGGAGGAGGGAGCCCGAACCAGCACGGCTTTTCGTTGCGAACTGCTAGCACTCAAAGTGCTATCAGCTTACAGCACGAACCGGCACCGCGAAAGGCGGTCAGCCGCGTTCGCGCAGCTGACGCCGAACGAAGAGCACACGCTGCAGCACCGTCACCCAGGCGGTCCCGGCGAGGAGGTAGATCGCCCAGGGCAGCGCGCCCCAGGGCGCGAGGACCAGGCCGCCCGTGATCACCACCACCCGTTCTGCCCGCGAGCCGATGCCGACGTCGCCGCGGAGGCCGAGTGCCTCGGCCCGGGCGCGTGTGTAGCTGACGAGGAAGGACCCGCCGACGGCGGCGAAGGTGAACGCGAGCGCCACCTCGTGCCCGTGGCGCATGAAGATGAGCCCCACCGCGCCGAGCATGAAGCCCTCGCTGATCCGGTCGGTCGTCGAGTCGAGGAAGGCGCCGAACGGTGTCGTCTTGCCGCCCGCGCGGGCGAGTGCCCCGTCCAGGATGTCGAGGATCGAGCCGACCACGAACACGCCGGCGGCCAGCCAGTAGAAGAAGAACTCGTTCCGGTACTCGAAGTACACGAGCACGGAGGCTGCGAGGCAGAGCGAGACGCCGGCAGCCGTCAGCGCGTTCGGCGAGACCCGTGTCCGCGCAAGGCCCGTGATCGATCGCGCGGCAAGGCGGCGGGCGCCCTGCGTATAGCCCGCCTTGAGCGCCGCGGAGCGGTTCACGCGAGCCACCGTACCAGCCTCGAGGCCGTCCTCGGGGAGCGGCGGCCCGGCCGCTACTGGGGTGCAGTCTGGGGTGCAGTCTGGGGTGCGGTCCGAGCGCGCAGACGGCGGACCAGCGCGGGCGTCCGGATCGCGAGCGCCGCGAGGCCGGCGACGAGGATCCCGGCAAACACGTCGAGGATGAAGTGGTTTCCGGTTGCCATCACGCAGAACCAGACCCAGAGCGGCCAGACGATCAACCAGAACCCCTTCGCCCAGCGCCTCTTGACGACGCCGGCCAGGCAGATTCCCAGGATCAAGGCATCTGCCGCATGCAGGCTGGGCATCGCGGCGTACGGATTGGCCGCGTACTCGATGAACCCACTACCGTGGTTCAGGCCCCCGATGCCGCCGAGTGTGTCGACGAAGCCGAAGTCGGGGAACATCCGGGGAGGCGCCGTTGGGAGGAGGACGTAGCCCACGAGGCCGATTACGTTCGCGGCCAGGACCCAGTTCCGCAGCCGAACGAACGACTCGTTCCGGCGGAGGTAGACCCAGAGCAGGCCCAGCCCGACCACCGTGAACTCCGAGTTCCAGTAGGTGATGGAGGCGAGGATCGAGAGCGTGTGCGACGAGTTGACGACGTGCTGGAAGGTCAACTCGTAGAACGCGTCGGCGTTGCGCTCGATGTCGATCACCTTCAGGCCGTTGGCGAACGCCGCGGTCGGGTCGCGAACGGCCACGCCCCGTGCGATCTGGTAGACGGCGAGGAAGCCGAACCAGATCACGAGCTGCCGCCCGAGGTCGCCCCAGCCGCGAGGCAGGTGTCGTCTTCCGACAGCGGCAATCGCGGTCATGGCGTGGAGAAGGGGTCAGGTTGCACTGGGACGTCGATTCTAAACGTGTCTGCCGGCGGATTCATTTCGATCTCATTAACCCGTTTTCGCCACGGCCCGCTGCGCGGTTCGCCGACTCTTCGTCGCGGCGGACGTCACAACCGGCGGTCAGCCGCCGATGTAGCTCATCTCGACCTTGGGGAGCTCGACGGTGTTGGCCGACCGGATCTCCGAGTACCGGTCGTCCCGGGCCGTCCAGATCTGTGCGATCGCCTGAGCGAGCTCCTCGTCCGAAGCGCCGGCGCGAAGCGGTTCGCGCAGGTCGTGACCGCGGACGGCGAAGAGGCAGGTGTAGAGCTTGCCCTCGGCCGAGAGGCGCGCCCGCGTACAGCTCCCGCAGAACGGCTGGGTGACCGATGCGATCACGCCGACCTCGCCGCTGCCGTCGCGGTAGCGCCAGCGCGTGGCGACCTCGCCGGGATAGGAAGGCGGGAGCGGGTCGAGTGGCAGTTCCTCGCCGATCGTCGCCACCAGCTCGGCTGCAGGGACGACGTCGTCAAGGCGCCAGCCGTTCGAGTGGCCGACGTCCATGTACTCGATGAAACGGAGGACGTGGCCCTGCTCGCGAAAGAAGCGGGCCATCGGCAGCACGCTGCGCTCGTTCAGGCCGCGGCGGACGACCATGTTCACCTTCACGGGGAGGCCGGCGGCCGCAGCGGCGTCGATCCCCTCGAGCACGCGCTCGACGGGGAAGTCGACGTCGTTCATGGCCTGAAAGACCTCGTCGTCGAGGGAGTCGAGGCTGACCGTGATGCGGTTCAGACCCGCCTCGGCCAGGGCGCCGGCCTTCGCGGCGAGCAGCGATCCATTCGTCGTCAGCGTCAGGTCGACGCCGGGGATCTGCGCCAGCCTGGCGATCAGCTGCTCGAGATCGCGGCGGACGAGCGGCTCACCGCCCGTCAGCCGGAGCTTGTGGACTCCACGCCCGACGAAGATCCGCGCCAGGCGCTCGATCTCCTCGAACGAGAGCAGCTCCGACCGCGCGAGGAATTCGTAGTCCCGGCCGAAGACCTCCTTCGGCATGCAGTAGACGCAGCGGAAGTTGCAGCGGTCGGTGACCGAGATGCGCAGGTCGCGAAGCGCGCGGCGCCGAGTGTCGAGCACGCGGATAGGGTACCGCGAGGTTTCGCCGGCTTTTCGCCGCGGAATAGGACGGTTCCACCGATCCGAAAGGGGTAGCAGGCATGTCGGAAAGCGATCTGGAGCAGGGTCAGTCCGAGCCCGGAGGGAGCGAGTCCGGCGACCAGGGAGGCCACACCGGCGGCGAGTCCGGCACCGGCTCCGACTCGGGCTCGGACGGTACGACGGAGTCGGGCGACGAGGCCGGCAGCGAGTCCGGCGGCCAGTCCGGCGGGAGCGAGTCCGGCGGCCAGTCCGGCGGGAGCGAGTCGGGCGACATGGGCGGCCATACCGGCGGCGAGTCCGGCAGCGGCTCCGACGGGGGCTCGGATGGTGCTGTTGAAGAGGAGAGTTAGCCGGACCTAGCGGCGCCTTCAGCCGCGCCGGTCGCAGAAACCTCGAAAGGCGCCCTGCTCGGGCGCCTTTCGCTTTCCCCGGGAGAATGTCGGGTGTGCCCGGCTCTCTCGACGACTGGTTGCCCCGGTTCGACTTCCGCGAATACCACGAGCGGGCGGTGCCCGTCGACGAGCTGGCCGCTTTCCGGGCGCTGCTCGAGACACCGGCCGGCTGCGATCGACTGACTCGCGCGCTGCTCGGTCTCCGAGGCCTCAGGGCGGGTCGCGTGCCGCTCGGACGAATGTTCGAGGCGATGGGCTTCGACGTGCTCGAGCGCACCGGGATCTCGCTCGTGGTCGGAACCACCGGTCAGCCCTGGCGGCCGACCGGACCGCTTGGTGCGTTCGCGGACTCCAGGCCGGCAACCGTCCGCATCGCAGCCGATCTCCGCGCACGGCGCGGAATGATCTCGACGGAAACGCGGATCCTCGCGCTGGACGACCGGGCGCGCCGGGCGTTCCGCCGCTACTGGTTCGTCGTCGGGCCGTTCTCGGCGCTGATCAGGCGCCGCTGGCTCGCCGCTGCCTCGCGCGCGATCGCGGCGGCGAGCTGCCCGACAGCTCCCTCGCCGAACTCGAGGTAGAGCGAGGGCTCGGCGAGCTCGAGCTCGATGACGTAGCCGGCGGCGATGTCGACACGTCCGTAGAGCAACCGGCCAGGCGCGCAAGCGAGTGCTCGTTCGGCGATTCCGCGCTCCTCGTCGGTCGCCTCACCCGGCGCGAGCTCCTCGTCCAGGTAGAAGACGTCGCGGGCATCCGCCCCCGGCAGCGGCACGCGCCGCCGGAGTGAGTGCGAATACGACCCGTCGAGGTAGACGAGCGCCGTCTCCGTGACGTCGCCGAGATCCGGTTGCACCATCGCGACCCGTCCTTCGGCGTGAATTCGCCGAACGAGCTCGCCGGCGTTGGTGTCGCCCGGGTCGAACCGAGCCGAGCTGCGTCCGCCCGCCGAGACGGCGGGCTTGACGACGAAGGGCTCGGCCGGCGGCGAGAAGACGGCGCCAGGCGGCACCAGCTGCGTCGGGACGACGGGGACGCCGGCAGCCGCCAGGTCGGTCAGGTAGTGCTCCTTGTCCGTGCTCCACTCGAGCACGGCGAGAGGGTTGAGCACGCGCGGGAGCGATCTCGCCCACGCGAGAAACTCCGGTCTGCGTTCCGGGTAGTCCCAGGTCGAGCGGACGACGACGAGGTCGAACGCGCTCCAGTCGGCGCCCGGCGCATCCCAGACCGCCGGCACGGCGTCGACGCCCAGATCGCCCAGCGCAGCCAGAACGGGCCGTTCCGCCTCCTCCAGTTCCGCCACCTCGGCGCAGGTCGCCAGGGCGACGGCCGGACGGCCTAGAACAGCCAGCGCCCGTGTTCCTGCACGACCTCGCCGTCGCACTCGAGGCGGCCGCCGTTCCGCAGGTCCTTGACCATGTCCCAGTGGACGACGCTTGTGTTCTTGCCGCCCTGGAACTCGTAGCTCTGCCCGACCGCGAGATGGACCGTGCCGGCCATCTTCTCGTCGAAGAGGACGTTCTTCATGAAGCGCTTGATCCCCTCGTTGCACCCGATGCCCAACTCGCCCAGCCGGCGCGCCCCCTCGTCCGTATCCAGCGTCGACAAGAGAAACTCTTCATTCGTCTCCGCCGACGCCTCGACGATGCGCCCGGCCTCGAAGCGGAGCCGGACCCCCGCCACCTCGTTGCCGTCGAGCACCGCCGGGAACTCCGAATAGGAGATCACTCCCTCGGTCGCGTCCTCGACCGGTGCATAGAAGACCTCTCCGCCCGGCATGTTGACCGTGCCGGTGTCGACCGTCCCGTTCCGGCCGGAAATGCTCAGGCGCAGGTCGGTGCCTTCGCCGACGATGCGCACCTCCTCGGCCTGGTCGAAGCGGTCGACGATGCGCTGCATGGCCTCGGCCTCGGCGTCCCAGTCGCGCAGGATCGCCCCGTACATGAAGTCCTCGAGCTCGGCCAGCGTCAGCCCCGCGTCCTGGGCCAGCGCCTCGGTCGGGAACTGGCAGGAGACCCACGGAATCTCCATCGACATCGAGCGCTTGTAATAGGCCCTCGTCGCCTTGCGGATCTGCGCGTGGCGTTCGCCGTCGAGCTCGCTGCCGTCGCGCGTGTTCTCCGGAGCCTCGATCGTGATGCGCGCGTCGATCGACTCGACCGCGTGCTGGTCGATCGGCGCGAGCCGGCCGAGGAGCTCGGGCGACGCCTCGCTCGCCCAGGCGTAGGCGACGCCGGGATATCGCTCGAGCCCGAAGTCGAGCCTGAGCAGGCAGTAGACCTCGCGACGGGCGAGCTCCCGGGCGATCTCGTCGAGCACCGGCCGCGCGAGTGGGGTGGACAGCAGCATCACCTGCCAACCCGGCTTGGGGTCGATGCAGCGGCCCACGAGGAGCTTCGCGTACTCGGCCACGCGGGGATCAGCCAAAGAGCCACGCCCCGTTCTCCTGGACGACCTCGCCGTCCAGCTCGATGCGGCCGCCGCGCCGCAGGTCCTTGACCATGTCCCAGTGCACGGCGCTCACGTTCTTCCCGCCGATGAACGGAAAGCCGTTGCCGACCGCAAAGTGCACGGTGCCCTCGATCTTCTCGTCGAAGAGCGTGTTGCGCATGTGCTCCTGGATGGCCGGATTGCACCCGATCCCGAATTCGCCCAGCCGCCGGGCGCCCTCGTCGGTGTCGAGCGTCGCGAGCAGGAACTCTTCGTCGGCCTGCGCGCTCGCCTCGACGACCCGCCCGGCCTCGAAGCGAAGGCGGACGCCGGGCACCTGGTGGCCGAGATAGCAGGCGGGGTACTCGGAGAAGGTGACCACGCCTTCGGCCGAATCCTCGACCGGGCTGTAGAAGATCTCCCCGCCGGGCATGTTCGCGCCCGCCGCGTCGATCTCGGCCTGCCGTCCCTGGAGGCTGAAGCGGATGTCGGTCTCCTCGGCGACGACGCGCACCTCGTTGGCCGCGTCGAACCGGTCGGCGATCTTGCGCATCGACGCGCGGGCCTCCTCCCAGTCGATCAGGACGGCGCGGTAGAGGAAGTCCTCGAACTGCCCGAGCGTCAGCCCCGCGTCCTGCGCCAGGGCCGGGGTGGGGAACTGGCCTCCGACCCAGGGGATCTCGCCCGTGAAGAAGCCCTCGAAGTAGGGCCGGCGCGCCTGGCGCACAAGGTTCAGGCGGTCCGGCGGCACGTCCGACCCCTCGCGGGTGTTCACCGGCGCCTGGATCTGCACGAGCGCATCCAGGTTCTCGATCAGCGCGGCCTCGAGCTTCGGCATCTGCGAGAGCAACTCCTCCGGCGCCTCTTTCAGCCACATCGGACTGGTGGTGATCAACTCGAACGTGACCCGGACGACCGCGAACGCGCCGCGGTGCGCGATTGCGCGGACGACCTCCTCGACGAGCGGCCTGGCGGCGGGCTGCGCCTGGACGAGCACCTCCCACCCGGGCTGTACGTCAAGGCAATCCTCGACGAGGACCTTGGCGTACTGGGCGACGCGGGGATCGGGCACGGCGGGGCCGGAGTTTACGGACTAAGCAACTTGACAAGAAGCGACTTAGATTTTATCTTGTACGTGCTCATAAATCTTGAAAGGGAGCTAACTGACTATGGCGAAAGTACTTGGAATCGACCTCGGCACGACCAACTCCTGTATGGCCGTGATCGAGGGTGGCGAGCCGACCGTGGTTCCGAATGCGGAGGGCGGGCGCACGACGCCGTCGGTCGTCGCATTCACGAAGGACGCTCAAAGGCTCGTCGGCGCGCCCGCGCGTCGCCAGCAGGTGACGAACCCCGAGAACACCGTGTTCTCGATCAAGCGCTTCATGGGGCGCAAGTTCGACGAGGTCTCGGAGGAGATGAAGATCGTCCCCTACGAGGTCGTCAAGGGGCCGAACGACGACGTGCGCGTCAAGGCCGGTGGTAAGGAGTACGCGCCGCCGGAGATCTCGGCGATGATCCTCCAGAAGCTGAAGGGGGACGCGGAGGCCTACCTCGGTGAAGAGGTGACCGACGCGGTCATCACCGTTCCCGCGTACTTCAACAACGCACAGCGCGAGGCGACGAAGGACGCCGGCAAGATCGCCGGCTTGAACGTCCTGCGCATCATCAACGAGCCGACCGCGGCCGCACTCGCGTACGGGCTCGAGAAGGAAGCCGACCAGACGATCCTCGTCTTCGACCTCGGCGGCGGCACGTTCGACGTGTCGGTGCTCGAGCTCTCCGAAGGCGTGTTCGAGGTGAAGTCGACGAACGGTGACAACCACCTCGGCGGCGACAACTTCGACAAGGCGATCGTCGACTGGATGGTCGCGGAGTTCAAGCGCGACCAGGGCATCGACCTGGCCGAGGACAAGATGGCGCTTCAGCGCCTCTACGAGGCGGCCGAGAAGGCCAAGATCGAGCTGTCGTCCACGATGACGACCCAGATCAACCTGCCCTTCATCACCGCCACGCAGGAGGGCCCGAAGCACCTCGACCTCCAGCTCACGCGCGCGAAGCTGACCGAGCTCACCCACGATCTGCTCGAGCGGACCGTCGGCCCCACGAAGCAGGCGCTGACCGACGCCGGCATCGACCGGTCGAAGATCGACCACGTCGTGCTCGTCGGCGGGATGACCCGCATGCCTGCGGTCGTGGACAAGGTCAAGGAGCTGATCGGGAAGGACCCGCACAAGGGCGTCAACCCGGACGAGGTCGTCGCCGTTGGCGCGGCCATCCAGGCCGGCGTGCTCCGCGGCGAGGTCAAGGACGTTCTGCTCCTCGACGTCACCCCGCTCTCGCTCGGCATCGAGACGAAGGGCGGCGTGTTCACGCGGCTGATCGAACGGAACACGACCATTCCGACCAAGAAGTCCGAGGTCTTCTCCACCGCCGAGGACAACCAGCCCTCGGTCGAGGTGCACGTCCTCCAGGGCGAATCGGAGATGGCGGCGTTCAACAAGACGCTCGGCAAGTTCCAGCTCGTCGGCATCCCGCCGGCACCGCGCGGGACGCCGCAGATCGAGGTCTCCTTCGACATCGACGCGAACGGGATCATCAACGTCTCGGCCAAGGACCACGGCACGGGCAACGAACAGCAGGTCCGCATCGAGGGTGGATCAGGCCTGAATGAGGACGAGGTCCAGCGGATGATCCGCGAGGCAGAGTCCCACGCCGACGAGGCGCACAAGCTGCGCGAGCTCGCCGACGCCCGGAACCACGCCGAGTCGCTCGCCTACGCGACCGAGAAGAGCCTCAAGGAGCACCGTGACCGCATCGACGAGTCGGAGGCAGCGACCATCGAGGGCCGGATCATGGAGCTCCGCCAGGTGCTCGACTCGTCCGACGTGGCCGAGATCAAGGCCAAGACCGACGCGCTGACCGAGGCCTCGCACAAGCTGGCCGAGGCCGTCTACGCCCAGGCGACCGCAGCCTCCCAGGCGGCGGGGGCGGGCACCGGCGGCAACGGCGACACCGCCTCCGACGACGAGGTCGTCGAGGACGCCGACTACGAGGTGATCGACGAGGAAGAGGCGAAGACCTCCTAATGACACGCGATCCCGCCAAGAAGGAGCCCACGGTGCCAGGCACGACGCCTGGCACCGAGCCTGGCACCGAGCCTGGCACCGAGCCTGGCACCGGTCTCCGACAGCTTCAGCGCGAGCGCGACGAGTACCTCGACGCGCTGCAGCGGCTGAAGGCCGAGTTCGACAACTATCGCAAGCGGGCCGCGCGCGACCAGGAGTCGTTCGTGGCCCGCGCGAACGAGGCGCTCGTCAAGGAGCTCCTGCCGATCGCGGACGACCTCGAGCGGGCGCTCGAGGCGGCAGCCGCCCACGAGGAGGCGAAGCTCGAGGAGGGCGTGCGGCTCGTTCAGCGCGCGCTCTCCCAGGCCTTGCTGAAGCAGGGGCTGGAGGAGATCCCGACCAACGGGCGCTTCGACCCGCACGTGCACGAGGCGCTGCTGAGCCAGCCGTCCGAGCAGGCGGAGGGTTCGATCATCGAGGTGATCCAGAAGGGCTACCGGCTCGGCGACCGCGTCCTCCGGCCGGCCCGGGTTGTGATCGCGTCCGTGCAGGCCGAGGAAGCCGGCAATGGCAACGGGGACTAGGAACCTCTACGAGGTCCTCGGCGTCGCCAGGAACGCGTCCGCGGACGAGATCAAGAAGGCCTATCGGAAGCTCGCCCGGGAGCACCACCCGGACAGAAACCCCGGTGACAAGGACTCCGAGAAGCGTTTCAAGGAGGTTCAGGGAGCGTACGACGTGCTCTCCGACGCTGAGAAGCGCAAGTCCTACGACACCTTCGGCTCGGCCAACGGCCGGCCGACCGGCGGCGCCGGCTTCCGCAACGTCGACTTCAGCGATTTCGACTTCGGCGACCTCCTCGGAGGTCTCTTCGGTGGCGGTCGCGGAGGCGCCCAGCGCGCCCCGCGTGGGCAGCGGGGCGCCGATCTCGAGGTCGAGGTTCGTCTCTCCTTCGAGGACTCGCTTCGGGGGGCGGAGATCAAGATCCCGGTCGAGGTCGAGGCCGCCTGCCGGGAGTGCGGCGGCTCGGGCGCAAAGCCCGGCACCTCACCGACGATCTGCCCCGACTGCAAGGGCCGTGGCGTGCTGGCAGAAAGCCAGGGAATGTTCTCGCTCTCGACTCCCTGCCCGCGTTGTCGCGGGAACGGAACCGTGATCGAGGAGCCCTGCCGGCGCTGCCGTGGCAGCGGCCGCGAGCGGCGCACGAAGCGCTACTCGGTGAAGATCCCGGCCGGCGTCCGCGAAGGAACACGGATCAAGCTGAAGGGCAAGGGCGAGCCCGGCTACGGCGGAGCGCCGGCCGGAGACCTCTACGTCGTCACGCGCGTGTCCGACTCACCGGTGTACGAGCGGCGCGGGTCCGACCTCGTCGTCAACGTCCCCATCACCTACCCCGAGGCCGCCCTCGGCGCGACGGTCGAGGTGCCGACGCCGGAAGGCCCGGTCTCACTGAAGGTTCCGGCCGGCTCCGAGGACGGCAAGCTGCTGCGCATCCGCGGCCGCGGCGCGCCGAAGCTGAACGCGAGCGGAAAGGGCGACGTCCTCGCGCGCGTGAAGCTGCACGTCCCGAAGAAGCTGTCGAAGAAGGAGCGCGAGGCGCTCGAAGAGTTCCAGAAGATCTCGCACGAAAACCCCAGGGACAAGTAATGGACGACCGGCCGCGCTACATGATCTCGGTCGCCGCCGACCTCGTCGGCATGCATCCGCAGACGCTCAGGATCTACGAGGCCAAGGGCCTCGTCCGCCCGCAGCGCACCGCCGGGAACACACGGCTCTACTCCGAGGCCGACCTCCATCGGCTGAAGCTGATCCAGCGGCTGACGACCGAGCTCGGGCTCAACCTCGCAGGCGTCGAGCACGTCCTCCGCCTCGAGGACGAGCTCCGCAAGCTGCAGGCGCGCATGCAGCGCCTCGAGCGCGAGATGCGCGAAGCGGTCGACGCCGTCCACAAGAACTACCGGCGCGAGCTCGTGCCGGTCTCCCAGATCACCACTCTCGTACAACGACAACGAAGGAACTAGATGGATTTCAACAAGCTGACAATCAAGTCCCAGGAGGCCGTGGCGGCCGCGCAGGAGCTCGCCCGCCGGCGCGGCAACCCGGAGATCGTCCCCTCCCACCTGACGCTGGCGCTCCTCGACCAGGAGCTGCCGTTGACGCTGCTCGGCGCCCATGCGGCGCAGGTTCGCGCCGACGCCGAGGCCGAGGTCTCGCGCCTGCCCGCCATCCAGGGCGCGCAGCAGCAGCCGCAGGTCTCCCGCGCCTTCAGCCAGGTCCTCGACCGGGCCGAGGACGAGATGCGAAAACTCGAGGACGACTACATCTCGACCGAGCATCTCCTGCTCGCACTCGATGTGGTGCCGCGCGACGAGCTGCTCGCGCGTCTCAAGGACGTGCGGGGCTCCCAGCGGGTCACCTCGCAGGATCCCGAAGGCTCCTACCAGGCGCTCGAGAAGTTCGGCCGTGATCTAACGGCGCTCGCCGAGCAGGGGAAGCTCGACCCGGTCATCGGCCGTGACGAGGAAGTCAGGCGCGTCATTCAGGTGCTCTCGCGCCGAACCAAGAACAACCCCGTCCTGATCGGCGACCCCGGTGTCGGCAAGACAGCGATCGTCGAGGGTCTGGCCCAGCGGATCGTCGCGGGCGACGTTCCCGAAGGCCTCAAGGGCAAGCGGGTCTGGGCGCTCGACATCGGCGCGCTGCTCGCCGGCTCGAAGTACCGCGGCGAGTTCGAGGAGCGCATGAAGGCGGTCCTGAACGAGATCAAGTCGTCGGACGGCGAGATCGTCCTCTTCATCGACGAGCTGCACACGATCGTCGGCGCGGGGGCGGCAGAGGGCGCCGTCGACGCCGCGAACATGCTCAAGCCGCTGCTGGCGCGAGGTGAGCTCCGCGCGATCGGGGCGACCACGCTCGACGAGTACCGCGAGCACATCGAGAAGGACCCGGCGCTGGAGCGCCGCTTCGCGCAGGTCTACGTCGGGGAGCCGAGCGTCGAGGACACCGTCGCGATCCTGCGCGGGCTCCAGGAGAAGTAC
>JBBRYK010000073.1:0-14336 GCA_038237665.1 Gaiellales bacterium
CGCGCACCGATGTGCGGCGACAGCGCGCGGATGCGCCGGAGCGCCTCCTCGGGGTTGGACAGGTCGAGCCGGCGATCGGCGGCCGTGATCTTCTCCGCGTACGTGAGGCCTTCGGGCGGCTGCGGAGTCGGCTCGTGCAGCTCGTCGAGCAGCTCGACCGCGAGCGGGGCGGCCTTCGCATAGACGGCACCGGCGTCTTCATCCGGCTCGATCGGCAACGAACGCTGCGCGATGATCGGGCCGGCGTCGAGCTCCTCGACGAGCTCGATGATCGTGACGCCCGTGTCCGTGTCGCCTGCCATGAGCGCCCGCTCGACCGGAGCGGCACCGCGCCAGCGCGGGAGCAGCGACGGATGCACGTTCAGCCAGCGGTGCTGTTCGAGCAGATCGCGGGGGATCAGCCGACCGTAGGCGATGAGGACGATCGTCTCGGCCGGCAGCTCCTCCGGACGCTCCGGCTGGAGGACGGGAATGCCGAGGCGCTCGGCGGTGAGCTTCGCCGGCGGCGGGGTCAGGCGGCGGCCTCGACCTGCGGGCCGGTCGGGACGCGTGAGGAGGAAGGCGACGTCGTCCCGTGCAGCCAGGCGCTCGAGCACGTCGGCGCCGAACGGCGCTGTCGCCGCGACGCCGATCCGGCCCAGATCGCTCAGGGCAGGACGAGCAGCGGCTGCGGGCGCAGGAGCCCGAGCGCCTCCTTGCGCGCCTCGGGCGTGGTCCGGTCGATGACCAGGACGCCGTCGAGATGGTCGAGCTCGTGCTGGGCCGCCCGGGCGCCCATGCCCTCGAGCTCGAAGCTGACCTCCTCGCCGGCCGGATTCCGCCCGGCAAGCGTTACCCGCACGGCTCGCTCGACGGGCACGCGGACGCCCTGGATCGAGAGGCAGCCCTCCTCGTCGGACTCGACCTCGTCGGCGCTCCAGACGAGCTCGGGGTTGACGACCACAGCCGGCTCGCTCTCGGGGTCCGGCTGGAAGACGAAGACGCGGCGCAC
Organism: Gaiellales bacterium; assembly: GCA_038237665.1. Lineage (GTDB taxonomy): Bacteria > Actinomycetota > Thermoleophilia > Gaiellales > Gaiellaceae > JBBRYK01. Next base: position 992 of record JBBRYK010000073.1, read on the forward strand.
GACGCCCACCTGTGTGGCCGCGAGGCCGACCCCGTTGGCGTCGCGCATGAGGGCGGTCATGCGCTCGACGAGCCGCGCGAGATCGCCGTCGAACGTCTCCACCTCCCGCGCCCGCATCCGCAAGGCCGGATCCGGGTACTGGCGGATCTGGGCGAGCGCCAGCCGTCGCCGCGCTTCCGCCTCGGCGTCGAGTTCCTCGTCGCGCACCTGCCCGTGCTCCTCGGCCACGGGCGGCAGTGTAGTCGCGGCGACCCGTCAGAGACTCTGCGGATCGACGTCGACGACCGCCGTCAGGCCGTCGCGTCGCATTGCCGGCGCGGCCGCCGCCAGGAGGCGGCCGGCGGGCCCGGCCACGCTCCGCGGCTGCTCCGTCTTCGCGACGAGTTGTGCCCGGTAGCGGCCCCGCAGCCGCAGGAGCGGCGCCGGGCCGAGCACTTGAGCTCCGTCCAGGTGTGCCCGGAGCTCGGTCAGCGCCTGCATGGGCGACTCCTGGTCGGGTCCCGAGACGAGGACGCGCACCAGGTGACGGAACGGCGGGTAGCCGAGCTCTCGCCGCCGCTCCAGCTCCCCGGCCATGAAGCGCTCGACGTCGTGGCGGGCGGCCAGCGCGATCGGCCGGGCGTCCGGCTGAAAGGTCTGGATCAGGACGCGACCGGGCGCGTCGCGCCCGCTGCGCCCGGCGAGCTGGGTGAGGAGTTGAAACGTCCGCTCCTCGGCGCGGAAGTCGGGCATGCCGAGGCCCGTGTCCGCATCGACGACCGCGGCGAGCTCGACTCCCTCGAAGTGGTGGCCCTTGGCGACCATCTGCGTCCCGAGCAGGACGGCGCGCTCGGCCGCCGCGAAGCGCGTGAGGGATTCGGCCAGCAGCTCCGGCTTCGAGGCGGCGTCGGCATCGAGGCGGATCCGTTGCAGCGCGGGAAAGCGGGCGGCCAGGTCTCGCTCCAGGCGCTGCGTTCCCGCACCGAGGCGGGCGAGTTCGGGCGAGCGGCACTCGGGGCAGAGTTCGGGCGCGGGCTCCGCGTGGCCGCAGTGGTGGCAGCGGAGCGTTTCGTCGCCGTGGAGGACCAGGGCAACGTCGCAGTTGCGGCAACGGCGGGTGGTGCCACACGCCCGGCAGTGGAGCGCTGGGGAAACACCCCTGCGGTTGAGCAGCAGAATCGCCTTACCACCGGTCCGCTCGAGCCGGGCCAGTTCGTCGAGCAGCGGGGCGGACAGGGGATAGCCACCTTCCCGGCGAAGGTCGACCACCAGGACGGGCGGCAGGGGCCCTGAGATCCGGCCGCCGAGCTCGATCCTCTCCAGTCGCTCCCAGCTCTCCGGGCGCGGTGTCGCGCCGCCGTAGAGGGCGACCGCGCCCTCGATAGCGGCGCGCTTGGCGGCGACCGTCCTCGCGTCGTAGCGAGGGTCGGACTCCTGCTTGTACGAGGGGTCGTGCTCCTCGTCGACGCAGATCAGCCCGAGGTCGCGAAGCGGTGCGAAGACGGCGGAGCGTGCGCCGACGACGACGCGCGCCTCGCCGCTCGAGATGCGCCCGCGCTCGTCACGCCGCTCGGCGTCGGTCAGGCCCGAGTGCAACACGGCGACCGTGTCGCCGAAGCGCGCCCGGAACCGCCCCAGCGCCTGCGGAGTGAGGGCGATCTCGGGCACGAGCACGATCGCCCCTCGACCCCGTGCCAGGGTCTCCTCGCAGGCGCGGAGATACACCTCCGTCTTGCCGCTACCGGTCGCGCCGTAGAGCAAGAGGTGCGCGGCTTCGCCGGCGTCGAGCGCCGAGACGACGCGCGCGAGGGCCGTCTGTTGCGTCTCGCTGAGCAGCGCCGGACGCGCTTCGCCCGCGAGCGCATGGCGCCCAGCGGCGGAGGACTGCTCCTTCCTCCGCTTCGGCTTGTGCGGCGCAACGAGCTCGAGCGCCCGAGCCGGCGTCGATCCGTAGTAGTCGGCGAGCCAGAGCGCCAGATCGATGAGCGCCGGAGGCACTTCGTCGAGCACCTTCTCGATCGGCACCGCATCGACGCCGTCCGGTGGAGCCCGGCCCACGTCGACGACCACTCCCCTGCGCCGCATCCGGCCGAAACGCACCTGCACCACGGCTCCCTTGCCGACACCCTCGGGGACCTCGTACGTAAAGGGACGCGCCACCGAGCGCGCGGTCAGCAGCGGATACACGGATGCGTACGGCACGCGTCCCAGGGTACGCCGCGCATCAGGCGCCGCCCGGACGAGCCGGGAAGCAGCTCAGGCGCCGACGGCGACGAGCACGAAGTCAGTGCCGAAACCGAGCACGAGCCCGACGAGGAGGCCCCAGGCCACGACCGTCTTCGAGCCGAGCCGGGCACAAATGCCGAGCAGCGCAGTGACCACGTAGAGGATCGAGCCGCCGGCGAGCGCGAGGAAGGCGACCGAGATCGCCTCGCTCGCCCAGGCCTGCCCGATGAGGGTGCCGAGGAAGGTCGGCGCCCCGCCGATCACGCCGAGCAGGCCGAGGAAGCGCCAGCTTGGCACCGTCGCCTCGCCCGAGAGCGGCGCGACGATGCCGAATCCCTCGGTCGCGTTGTGCAGCCCGAAGCCGATCACGAGCATGAGCGCGAGCGCGATCTGGTCACGTGCCGCCGACTGGCCGATCGCGAGGCCCTCGGCGAAGTTGTGGAGCCCGATCCCCGTCGCGATCAGGAGGGCGAGCGTCCGTGCGGGCGTGAGCACCAGCCCCGAGGCCGAGAACTCACCGACGGCCGCGGCGCCTGGCCCCAGCATCCTCCTCTTCCGCTGCCCGCCCATCCATCGGTCGTAGTAGACGAGGCTCAACAGGCCGAGGGCAAAGCAGCCCGCAGCGATCGAGCCGAGCCCGAGGAAGCGGCCGTCCGAGCCGGCCTTCAAGGCCTCCTCCACGGGCTCGACCGCGCCGGTCAGGACGTCCCAGAGCAGGAAGAGCAGGATCCCCGTCGCGGTCGCGCTCAGGAACGCCTTCAGCGCGAGATGCGGGCTGCGCAGGCGACCGATCGGGAGCCCGAGAAAGATCGTCAGGCCGGCGACGGCTCCGAGAACGAGGATCTGGGCGGATGACATGGCAGGCAGTCCTTCGAGCAGGTGTAAGGGTCGCCTTACAAGGCACTCGCACTATAGTCGAGACTTCCCGAAGCGAGGTGGAAGACCCTTGGCCGACCGGCATTCGATCGACGAGTACCTCGAGACGATCTACTTCCTCGCCTTCCCGATCGGCGAGTACCGGCCCATGTCACAGGGCTCGCCCACGCTCGCCTCGCGGGTCGCCGAGATGCTCGGCGTGTCGCGCGCTTCGGCCGGGGAGATGCTCAAGCGGCTCGAGACCGAAGGACTGATCGAGCGCGGCGAGCACAAGGAAGCGCTCCTGACCGCGACCGGCCGCACGCGGGCCGAGCGGGTCGTCCGCAAGCACCGCATCATCGAGCGGCTGCTGACCGACTTCATGGGGTACTCGGCCGCCGAGGCCCACGTGCACGCCGACGAACTCGGAGACACGTTCACCGAGGACATGGTCGCCCGCATCGACGAGCGGCTCGGACACCCCGAGCGCTGCCCGCACGGGTGGCCGGTGGACACCGAGCTCGAGCAGGCCGAAAACCAGGAGCTGGAGCCGCTCTCCGCGCTCGAGCCCGGCGACCGCGCGACGATCGTCCGCCTGGCCGAGCACGACGGCGACCTGCTGCACTGGTTCTACGACCAGGGGCTCGTGCCGGGCACGGACATCGAGCTGCAGGCCGTGCAACCGGCCGTGGGCCAGTTCACCGTGCGGGTGAACGGCGACGAGCGCTCGATCGGCGAAAAGGCCGCGGAAGGCCTCTTCGTCAAGCCCGAGTAGTTTTCGCCAGCGGCGACCTCGGTAGCGGCCGTGCCGAACCTAGGAGCGCTAACGCGTTACGGCGGGCTCGCCCAAACCGGCCGCGGCGCGGAGCGCGTCGGCCTTGCCCGTGCGCTCCCAGGTGAAGTCGTGCTCCTCACGACCGAAGTGGCCGTACGCGGCCGTCTTGGCGAAGATCGGCCGCTGGAGGTCGAGGTCGCGGATGATCGCGCCCGGCCTGAGGTCGAAGTGCTCGCGAACGAGCTCCTCGATCCGCGTGGGCGGGATCTTCTCTGTGTTGAACGTGCGCACCGCCACCGACACCGGATGTGCGACGCCGATCGCATACGCCACGTTCACCTCGCAACGGTCGGCCAGGCCGGCGGCGACGATGTTCTTCGCGACGTACCTCGCCGCGTAGGCGGCCGAGCGGTCGACCTTGGTGGGATCCTTCCCGGAGAACGCGCCGCCACCGTGCCGCGCCGCGCCGCCGTAGGTGTCGACGATGATCTTGCGCCCGGTCAGTCCCGTATCGCCCATCGGCCCGCCGATCACGAACTTGCCCGTCGGGTTGACGTAGACGAAGTCCCGGTCGTCGTAGAGCCGCTTCTCGTCGAAGAGGTCCGGCGGCAGGATCGGCCGCAGGACGCGGTCGATGATGTCCGGCTTGATCAGCTCCTCGGAGGAGATTCCGTCGGAGTGCTGCGTCGAGACGAGCACGCGCTCGATCTCGACCGGCCGCTGGTGCTCGTGCTCGTCGACCTCGTAGCGGATCGTCACCTGCGCCTTCCCGTCCGGGCGCAGATAGGGCAGCTCGCCCGCTTTCCGGACCTCTGCGAGGCGCCGGCAAATCTTGTGGGCAAGCATGATCGGAAGCGGCATCAGCTCCCGGGTCTCGCGCGTCGCGTAGCCGAACATCATCCCCTGGTCGCCCGCACCGATCCGGTCGAGCGGATCGTCGTCGTTCGCGTCGTGCTGGATCTCGTACGACTTGTCGACTCCCTGGGCGATGTCGGGTGACTGCTCGTCGATCGCGACGATGACGCCGCACGTATGGGCGTCGAAGCCCCACTCCGAATGCGTGTAGCCGATTTCGGCGATCCGCTCGCGGACGAGCTTGGGGATGTCCACGTAGACCTCCGTCGAGATCTCGCCCGCAACGACCACCAGCCCGGTGGTGATCAGGGTTTCGCAGGCGACCCGGCCCTGGCTGTCAGCCGCGAGGACGGCGTCGAGGACGCTGTCCGAGACTTGATCGGCGATCTTGTCCGGGTGGCCCTCGGTGACCGACTCGGACGTGAACGAGAATTCGCGGGCTGCCATGGCGGCCGGGAAGGCTACTGGATGCCGACGAAGCCCGCGACCGTTGCCTTCGGGCCGTCGATCGTCGAGTAGAAGAGCAGCGACTGGAGCGGTTCGAGATTCGGCTGCACGCTTGGGTCGAGCTTGCCGCCGAACGAGGTGATCAGGTTCTCGATCAGCGGGACCGTGTCCTTGAGGTTCACGTACAGGAAGCCCGCGTTCGAGTCCGGCATGCCGGCGGCGTCCTTGGCGCTCTTGAAGAGGCTGTCATCGGTGAGCTTGTCACCCGAGTCCTTGAGCCCGGTGAACGCCGTCGTCGAGTCGCTGACGACGAGCTTGCCGTCGAAGACCGCGTAGTAGACCGAGAAGCTGTCGCCCTTGATCTGCTTCACGGAGACGCCGGCGACCGTGGTCGTCAGGATCTGACCGTTCAGGGCAGGCGCGAGCCGGGCGAAGAGCTTGTCGGCCGTCGTCCGAGCAGTCGCCTCGTCGGCCTGCTGCAGAACGAGGGTGATCTCAGGCAGCGGCACGCCCTGGCGCACATACAACGCGCCCTCACCCGCGAACAACGGCGCGAGCTCGGCAAGCGAGACGCCCAGCTGCGACTCGATCTGCCCGAGCTGCGCCTTGACGGCCGCAGTGCCCGCCAGCGCGTTGATTGCCTTGTCGAGTCCGTCGAACGAGAGGTAGGCAAGAACGCCGGAAGGAACCTGAGAAACGAGCTTCGACGAGTACTGCGCGACCAGCGTGATGGGCTTGTCGGTCTTCGAGATCGCCTGCAGCGAGACCCCGTCGGATTGCGGGGTGAGAGCCACAGCAAGCGAGACGAGGTTCCCGAGGCCGGGAACCGTCGGGACGCCACCGGAGCCTGCGGCCCGGGTCTTGGCGAGCTTGGTCAGGGTCGCGCCGTCGAGCCAGACCTTGGCGAGCGCGTCGCCCGGAAGCTCGCCCATCGCCTCCTTGAACGTGGCGTTGTCCGTCAGCGCGCTGCCACTATGCGCGGCGGCGCCCTTGTCGAGCGCGGCCTGGCTATCGGAGGCGAGCGTCCAGTCGCCGACCTGCTGCGTCACGGCCTTCTTCCCGCTCGAGTCGAGCTTGTCCAGCAGAGCCTTGAGCTTGGCGGGGTCGGACGGCTTCGTGATCGCGACCGCGTTGCCGTTGGTGCCCTGCAACGAGAGGAGCCCGAGTGCCGTCTCCGGCCCCAGCGCCGGCTTGATGTCCTGTTCGTAGCTGAGCTTCTGCTTGGCGAGACTCTGCTCGATAAGGGCGATCAGCTGCGCGCGGCCCGGGAACTTCTTCAGCAGCTCGTCGGCCGCCTTCCAAGGCCCCGAGCTCGGATCGGTGGCCAGGTACACGTAACCCGCCGACGAGCTCGGCGTGTAGTCGGCGCTGGCCGGGACGGAGCCGCCGCCGCTGGTGGACGACTTGCTCGAGCCGCCGCCACCGCTGCCGCAGGCTGCGACGAGGAGGACGGCGAGCAGGGCAAGAAGGACTGCGCCGACGCGGATCCTCATCGCCCCGAGTCTACTCTTCGCGCGGGCGCCGACCCATCAGGGAGGCGACCAGGTCGCTCAGGTCCTCGCCGCTCAACACGCGGCACACGCCCTCCGTGATGGGGAGCTCGATTCCGAGCCGGTGTGAGAGGTCCCGCAGCGCCGGTGCGGTCGTCAGCCCCTCCACGACCTGGCCGATCTCCGCCGCGGCCTCGTCGGCGGAGGCACCGCGAGCGATCAGCTCACCGGCATGACGGTTGCGGCCGTGCCGGCTGTAGCACGTGACGACCAGGTCTCCCATGCCGGCGAGCCCCGAGAACGTCTCCGGCCTGCCTCCGCACGCTTCACCGAGCCGCGCCATCTCGACCAGGCCCCGCGTGATCAGCGCCGCCTTCGCATTGTCCCCGAGACCCACCCCGTCCACGCCGCCGGCCGCGAGCGCGATCACGTTCTTTGCCGCCGCGCAAAGCTCGACGCCGACCAGGTCGGAGTTCACGTACACACGGAAGGTGACCGAGTTGACCGCCTCCTGAAGGCTCCGGGCGAGCTCCGGGTCCTCGCTCGCGACCACGGCCGCGCTCGGCAGGCCTTCGACGACCTCCTCGGCCATGTTCGGGCCGGAGAGAACCGCGACGGGCCGGTCGCGAACGAGGGTCGACAGCCGCCCGCCCGTTTCGGGGTCGAGGCCTTTCGTCAGGCTGAGAGCGGGACATGTCCCCGGCAGCGCGCGCACGATCGAGCCGAACGCACGGCTCGGCACGGCGAGGACGGCGAGGTCGGCGTCCTCGAGCGGGGCCTCGGCCAGCGAGATGCCCTCGATTCCGGCCAGGGACACGTGCGGGAGGTAACGCGGGTTCCGGCCCGTCTCGGCGATCGTGCGGGCCTGCTCTGGGTCGCGGCAGGCGAGCGCGACTTCGTGCCCGCGATCCCGCAGGAGGCAGGCGAACGCGGTTCCCCACGAGCCGCCGCCGACGACGACGGTCTTCACGGGGTCTCCCGGGCGGCACGAAGGGGCAACACGTTCAGCTTCTTCTGACGAAGTCGATCGAGACCGGCACGCCGTTCAGCTCGAAGCGGTCGCGGAGCTGGTTCTCGACCCAGTACCCGTAGTCGCGCGTGATCAGCCCCGGGTCGTTGACGAAGAACCGGAAGCGAGGCGGGCGAGCTTCGATCTGGGTCCCGTAGAGCAGGTTGAGCCGCTTCCCGTTCCGCGACGGCGGCTGGCGGATGTCTTTCAGCTCACGCAGAAACCGGTTCAGTTCCGGCGTGGGTACCCGGGCCGTGTGCTTGTCGAAGAGTTGCTCGACGCGATCGAGGATGCGGCCCAGGCCGCGCCCGGTCTTCGCGGAGGCGGCGACGAGCGGCGGCCGCTGACGGAGACGATGGATCAGCTCACGGCGCGTCTCCTCAATGTCGATCGTGGACAGGTCCCACTTGGAGAGAACAACCAGGGTCGAGCATTGCGCCTTCCGCGCCATGTCCGCGACGGTCAGGTCGTGGTCGACGATTCCCTCCTCCGCGTCGACCAGGACGAGTGCGACGTCGGCTCGCTCGGCCGCTTCGCGGGCGCGCAGCTCGGAGTAGTACTCGATCCCCTGGCGTTGTTTTCGCTTGCGGCGCAGGCCTGCCGTGTCGACGAGCACGAAGGTGCGGTCACCGCGGCGGAGGACCGTGTCGATCGCATCCCGGGTCGTCCCGGGCGTCTCGGAGACGATCACGCGCTCCTCACCGAGGAGCTTGTTCAGGAGGCTCGACTTGCCCACGTTGGGGCGACCGAGGATCGCGACGCGGATCGCTTCGTCGCCGACCTCCGAGCTCCCGCCGCCCGCGTCCTCGAGCCGTCCGAGGATCACATCGAGGAGGTCGCCGGTCCCGTGCCCGTGCAGCGCCGAGAGCGGAAACGGATCCCCCAGGCCGAGGCGGTGGAATTCGAGCGCGTCGTCGTCGCGCGCGGGATCGTCGATCTTGTTCGCGATCAACAGGATCGGCTTGTGGGACGCACGCAGAATTCCGGCCAGCTCCTCGTCCCCGGGGGTGATCCCCGTCTGCGTGTCGGCAACGAAGAGGACCAGGTCCGCCTCGGCCACGGCCTGGCGGGCCTGCTCGACGACGGACCTCGTGATCGGCGACGGGTCGACGACGTCGACGCCGCCCGTGTCGACGAGCAGGAAGCGCCGGCCGCGCCACTCGCAGACCAGCTCCTTGCGGTCGCGCGTGACACCCGGAGTGTCGTGCACGACGGCTGCACGGGTCGCCGTCAGGCGGTTGACCAGAGTCGACTTGCCGACGTTCGGGAAGCCGACCACCGCCACGGTGCCCACCAGGTCGCGCTCGCTCATCTGGGCGGGATCGCGTCTCGCGGGCGACCCAACTCGTGCAGCTCGACCAGCCATTGCCAGAGCTCGCGGAGCTTGGCCTGGATCTCGTTGGAGGCCTCGCGATAACCGCGCCCGTTCCGCGCCAGGCCATCGAACCGCATCGGCTCGCCCCAGGCGATCGAAACGGGATGGAAGTTGCCCGGGCGCCAGGTCTGGGAGCCGTGCACCGCCCCGGGGATCACCGGAACGCCCTCGTTGATCGCGACCATCGCCGCGCCCGGCTGAACGCTTCCCGGCACGCCGCTCTTCTGCCGGGTTCCCTCGACGAAAACGCCGAGTGCGCGACCGTCGCGAACCGTCTGCCGCATCAACCGCACGGCCTCACGGTCGGACTCGCCGCGGCGCACCGAGAGGGTGCCGAAGGCGCGGATCAGCTGCCCGAGCCCAAGCACCTGATGCGCCTCGGACTTGCCCACGTAGTAGATCGTCCGCGGGCAGCAGGAACCGAATGCGGCCACATCGATCCAGGAGAAGTGGTTCATCGCGAGCACGACTCCGCCCCAGTCGGGGACCCGATCCTTCCCGTAGTGCTGAAGCCTGGCGGCCACGTACGTGGTCGGCACCAGCGTCAGGCGACCGATTCCCCAGCTGAGCTCGGGGACGTTCAAGCGGCGAGGCGCTCACGCACGAGACTCTCGACGCGCGCGACCACGTCGGCGACGTCCATGTCGGTCGTGTCGATCAGCTCGGCGTCCGGCGCCGGCCGCATCCGGGCCGCGTCACTCTCGTCGCGGAGGCGAAGATCGGTGGCCAGGGCGTCCGCCCCGATCTCCGGACGGTCGGCCAGCCTGCGCTGGGCGCGAATCTGGCTGTCCGCCACGAGGTAGACCTTCACCTCGGCGTCGGGAGCGACGACCGTGCCGATGTCCCGCCCCTCGATGACGGCGTTGCCCTGCTCGCCCAGCTCGCGCTGGCGCTTCCGCATGACGGTGCGCACCTCCGGATGGGCGGCGACGACGGGCACCACGCGGTCGATCCGCGCGCTGCGGATGGCGCCGGTCACGTCGGTGCCGTCGATGTGCACGCGGCCCCGCTCGTCGATGTCGATCGGGTTCGCCCGGGCGAGGCCGCCGACCAGGTCGCCCTCCCCGAGCGGGATCCCCCTGGCGAGCGCTAGCCAGGTGAGGGCCCGGTACATCGCGCCGGTGTCGAGGTAGCGAAAGCCCAGCCGCTCCGCCAGCAGGCGGGCGACCGTGCTCTTGCCCGCTCCCGCGGGGCCGTCGATCGCGACAATCATTCAGGCACGCACCGAATCCAGAAGCTCGAAAAAGCCGGGGAAGCTTATCGCCGCCGCCTCGGGGTTCCGGAGCTCGACACCCTCGCGTGAGACCAGGCCCGCGATCGCCCCCAGCAGTGCGATCCTGTGGTCTCCGGCACTGTCTACCACCCCTCCGCCCCTGATCCGCGTGGGCACGCCGACCACCCTGAACCCGTCCGCGGTGGCCCGGATGCGCACGCCGAGCGGGCGGAGCGACGTGTCCACCGTCTCGATCCGGTCCGTCTCCTTGGTGCGCAGCTCTCCGGCACCTCGGACGATGCTCTCTCCCCGCGCGTGGGCGGCGACGAGCGCGAAGAGCGGTAGCTCGTCGATCAGCAGCGGCACCTCTGCGGGGCCGATCGCCGTGGCGACGAGCTCGGCGTGGACGGCCTCCATGTCGGCTGTCGGCTCACCGCCGACGGAGCGGCGGTTGAAGAGCGAGATCCGGGCACCCATGCGCTCGAGAACCTGGAGGAAACCCGTGCGAGTCGGATTCACGTTCACACCGGACAGCCGGAGCTCCGAGCCGGGAAGCAGCGTGGCCGCCGCCAGGAACGGTGCGGCAGAGGAGAAGTCGCCGGGAATGTCGAGCTCGAGCGGGCGGAGGCGGTCGGCCGGCCAGACGGAGGCCCCGCCGGGGCGGCTCTGAACACGGACTCCCGCGGCCGCGAGCATCCGCTCGGTGTGGTCACGGGTCGGCGCGGGCTCGACGACGGTCGTCGGCCCGCTGTCGGCGTAGAGGCCGGCCAGGAGAATCGCCGACTTGACCTGCGCGCTCGCGACCGGCAGCTCGTAACGGATCGGGCGAAGCGGCCCCCCGGTCACGGTCACGGGCGGCCGTCCGTCGGTCGTCCGGACATCGGCACCCATTTCGCGCAAGGGGACGGCTATGCGCTCCATGGGACGCGAGCTGAGCGACTCGTCGCCCTTCAGGATGTAGCTGCCGTCCTGCCCGGCGAGGATCCCGGCCAGGAGGCGGAGGAGCGTGCCCGCGTTCCGGCAGTCGATCGGCTCCTCGGGAGCGTTGAGACCGCGCAGGCCGACGCCGCGCACGTGAACGACATCGTCCTCGACCTCGATCTCCACGCCCAGCGCGCGGAGCGCGTCGATCGTTGCCTCGGTATCGCCGGAGTGGCCGAAGCCGCGAATCTCGCTCTCGCCGTCTGCGATCGCGCCGAGGAGAAGCGCCCGGTGCGAGATCGACTTCACGCCCGGCACGCCGATCGCGCCCCGGAGGGCCGCGGCCGGTTCGATCTTCATTCCTCGTCCAGCACGGGCGAGACGACGACGCCGTACCCCTGCGCCTCGAGGAGCTCGGCGGCGCGAGCCGCCTCCTCCTCGCCGGCCACGAACAGGGTGAGCCCGCCGCCGCGCTCGGGCGACAGGTGGTGGAGCTCAAAGTCCTCGATGTTGATCCGCTCGGCCCCGAGCGCCTGGGTGATTCCGGCGAGGACGCCGGGGCGGTCGGGAACGTGGACGCGGAGGCGCTGGAGGGCGCCGGGGTCGCCGAAGGCCTGGGCGAGCATGCGCCGCCGATTGCCGGCGGCCTCGCCGATCCAGCGGGCGAGAAAGCCCGCATCGCCGGCGGCGAGCGCGGTCTCGAGCTGTTCGATCCGGCGCCGGTGCTCGGCCAGGGTTTCTCTGAGCGGTGCCGCGTTCTCGAGGAAGATGTCGACCCAGATCCGCGGGTTCGCCCCCGCGACCCTGGTCATGTCCCTCAGGGATCCCCCGGCGCCGGCGAGCGGCTCGTGGCCCTCGACGCGGGTGGATCCGGCCTGGTTGACGAGCAGATTCGCTAGGGCATGCGGCAGGTGGCTGGTCAGTGCGACCAGGCGGTCGTGGGCCTCGGGATCGACCGCGACCGGCGTAGCGCCGAGCCGGGCGACGAAGCCGTGCACGAGCCGGTAGCGCTCGGGCTCGGTTTCCGGAAGCGGGGTCAGGAACCAGGTCGCACCCTCGAAGAGCTCGGCGGTCGCGTGCTCGGGACCGCGCGCCTCGGAGCCGCAGACGGGATGACCGCCGATGAACCGTGCCGAGCCCTGCGCGGCGCGGCACGCCGCGGTTTTCGTGGAGCCCACGTCGGTGACGGTCGTGTGGTCGGGCGCGGCGTCGAGCACGGCCGCGACCTGGGCGCCGAGCTGCGCGACCGGGGCGGCGACGACGGCGAGGTCGGCCTGGCCGAGAGCGTCGGCGAGCGTTGCGGCGCGAGTCTCGACGGCGCCGCGCTCGGCGGCAGTGTCGAGCGCTGCGGGATCCGGATCCCAGCCGGAGACGGCATCGACGCCGGCCCGCCGGGCGGCGAGCCCGACGGAGGCGCCGATCAACCCGGTCCCGACGATCGCGATCCGCATGACCGCAGCATGCCGTAGCCGTCCGACCCGAGGGCGCCGTGCGTCTTCCGTCACACCTTCGAATCACGGTGACTGGCACCGTGCCTGGCACCGTGCCTGACACGGGGTTCTCCCGTTCGGACATGGCCGAGCGAGAGGAATCAGCCGGGAGGAATCAGCCGATGTGCTTGCCGAGGAGCTCGACGATCGCGGTGATCTCGCGGGCGAACGCGGCGAAATCTGCGGTCGGAATCTGCTGCGCCGCGTCGCAGAGCGCCTCCTCGGGTCGCGGATGCGCCTCGACGATGATGCCGTCCGCCCCGACGGCCGCGGCGGCGCGGGCGAGCGGCAGCACGAGGTCGCGCCGTCCCGCGGCGTGCGAAGGGTCGACGATCACCGGCAGGTGCGTCTCGCGCTTCAGCACCGCCACCGAACCGAGGTCGAGCGTGTAGCGCGTGGACTGCTCGAACGTCTTGATCCCGCGCTCGCAAAGGATGATTCGCTCGTTGCCTTCCTTGGCGACGTACTCTGCGGCCATCAGCAGCTCCTCGACCGAGGCCGAGGGACCACGTTTGATCAGCACCGGCTTGTCCACGCGGCCGATCTCCGAGAGCAGGAGGAAGTTCTGAATGTTTCGAGCGCCGATCTGGATCACGTCGGCGACCTCGACCACCTCCTCGACGTGCCGCGGGTCCATCAGCTCGGTCACGATCGGCAGCCCCGTCTCCTCGCGCGCCTCCCGCAGGATGGCGAGCGCCGCCGAGCCGAGC
>JBBRYK010000074.1:0-13739 GCA_038237665.1 Gaiellales bacterium
CGCCGGGCCGGAGGGGAAGCTCCGAGGACGACCTCCCCCTCCGGTTGAACCTCGCTCAGGACCGTGGCGACGGACGGGGTCTGAATCCGGCGCCGGACGAGCGTGGACCCGCCGCGGGAAAGTATGACGTACTCCTGAGAGGGAAGCTACAAGAGTTGCAAGCTGTGGAAGTACTGCTCGAAAATCTGGTTCATCGCTCGGCGAGGCGAATGAGCTTCTGCAGGCGGCGGTGAACGGTCGCCTTCGTCGTTTTCGGGCGCGCTTTCGACGCCAGTTCGGACAGGCTCGCAGCGGGGTGCCGGAGCCGAAGCTCGCCCGCCTCGCGGAGCGCCTTGGAGAGGCGGTCGAGCTCGCCGCTTTGCTCCAGCCGGCGAACCGCCTGCAGCTGGACGTGCGCGGCGCGGCCCGCTCGGACGAGATTGGCATGGTCTGCATTCGTGAGCCGGTTGGCGCGGGCTCGTGCCTCCGCGACGACGGCTGCCTCGTCGAAGACGAGCGCCGTCTCGCCGGCGCCGGCCAGCGCGAGCAGGTCGGCGATCGCCTCCGTGCTCTTCGCATAGGCGAGGGCATGGCCGGAGCGCTCGTGCAGCGCCAGCGGGATTCCCTCGGCCGAGGCCAGGTCGACGAGCAGTTCGGCGCCTGCTCTTGCGCCGACGCGAATCTCGAGGTGCGGGGCCCGAGGCCCGCTGACCGAGCCCGCGCCCAGGAGGGCGCCGCGGAAGTAGGCGGCACGGCAGCAGGAGCGCCCGACGACCCGGCGCGGCGGCCTGTCCAACGGCGCGAGGCGGCTCGTCAGCACACCCGCCTCGTGGAGTACCTGCAACGCCCGGGCAGCGCCGGAGACGTGGAGCTGGAAGCGTGTTGCCCGGTCGAACGCCCGACGGCGATATGTCCTGATCTCCGACCCGACCTCGAACGCACGCAGGATCGTGAATGCGCGACGGGCGACCGCAGAGCTCGCGAGGTCGAGGTGGACGGAGAGCTCGCCGCGGCCCCGGATGTGGAGGCTGCCCGCCGTGTGGAAGAGCGCCGACAGCTCGGCGAGCCGATCACACTCCTTCCAGGGGGCGATCGCGGCGAGCTCGTTGCGGACGTTCTCAGATGTCGACATCTTCGAGGCGGAGGAGTCGCCGCTTGTATTCGTGGCCGAGCGATCCGTACGGCCCAAGCCCGCCGGCCGAGACGACGCGGTGGCACGGGACGAGGATCGGCAGGCGGTTCCGGGCGCAGAAGCTGCCGGCGGCGCGGGCAGCGCCGGGCCGCCCGGCGAGCGCCGCGAGCTCTCCATACGTGACGACCTCTCCCCGCGGAATCCGCCGCAAAGCGGTAGCCAGCGCACGTCCGAAGTCGGTCTCGTCGTCGAGTCCGATCTCGACATCGTCGAACGCGACCGGCTCGCCCGCGAAATAGGCCTGAAGCCGACCCGCGAGCGGGTACGTGCCCTCCGGCTCCGACCCGTTCTCGCGCGGCAGCTCGTGCCAGACCGGTTGACCGTCCTCATGCCAGAGCTCCCCCACACCCCAGCCCTCGGCCCGGTAGCGAACGCAGCGAACGGCCACTACGCGAGGATAGTTCCGGCGTCAGCGCTCAGGGCAGCGGGCCGGGCCGGGCGAGGTAGAAGCCCTGCCCGTAACGAACGCCCAGCGCGCGCAAGGTGCTCAGCTGCTCCTCCGTCTCGATGCCTTCGGCCACGATCGTCGATCCGAGCTCGGCCGCGAAGGTGATCATCGCCTTGGCCAGCGCACACTTCCTGCGATCGTCGTCGCGCCGCGGGATCGCACCTGGGCGAGCGCGCCGGCGAGAACGGCGTAATCCTCGCCGTGAGCATGCTCGGTGAGCTCGAGCACGATGCGGGAACAGTCGGTCCTGGCGAGCGCGAGGCTGCCGCCTGGAGCTCGAGCTCCGTGCGGAGCCCGACGGACTCGGCATCCGCGAACCAGCTGTCCAGCGGCTCGGAGCCGGCAAACCGCGAGACAGCCTCGTACCCGACGACTTTGGCGCTGGCGAGATCGACGATGGGCTGGAAGACGATGTCCGGCCCGGGGCGGTCGAGGACGTCACGGATGCGGCTCGCCTAATCGCGCCTCGACTCCTCGGCCTGTGCAGCGCGCTCGAGGTGCTGTGAGAGCTCCGCTACGACGTCCCCGGTGATCTCGCCCGAGACCCGGCTCTCACCGCGTGCGCAGCGCCCGATCGTTTCGAGGAGCTCGTGTCCCGAGGCGCCCTTGACGAGATATCCGGTTGCGCCGGACCGGATCATCTCGAGGACCGTTTCGCGGTCGCCGTACGCGGAGAGGGCGACGATCTTCGTCTCTGCGGAGGCGGCGAGAATCCATCGTGCGGCCAGGGGTCCGCCTCCGGGCATCCGAACGTCGACCAGCGCGACGTCCGGCCGTAGCCTTTCGGCCAGCGCGATCGCCGCGGCCGTGTCCTCCGCGATTCCGACCAGGTCGAATGCAGGCTCGGACGCGATCAGCTGCGCCAGAGCCGCCCGGACGACCGGCTCGTCGTCGGCGATCACGATCCTGACCTTGGCTGCCGTTGCCGCCATTGGTCAGTCGAGCTTCGGGCCGACCAGCTCGGCGGCGACACCTTCGAGCGGCGGCTCGCTGGCCAGGCGGTTGTCGAGGTGCCACTCCAGGCCGAGGCTTTCCCGGGTCTGCTCGAGGCTCATTCGGAGGGCCGAGGCCAGGCCTCCGCGGTCCAGCTCGGAGGGCCTCTGGTCGAACAGCAGCTGGCGCAGGCGGCCGATTGCGCCGCTGACGTTCTCCTCGAGCTCGTCGACGAGCGCCGCCTCGGAGCCTGTGAGGCTCCTGCGCAGGAGCGAGAGACGAAGTCCCCGCCGTGAGGTGCCGGCGTCACGTCGGGAACTGGCCGGCGGTCTCCGAGGTCGGTGTGGACGACGAAGAGGTATCGGCGAACGCCTGGTCGAGGCCAACGAGCAGACCGCGCGCGGCGGCCATGAGCGGCGCGGGTGCGTAGGCTCCCGACTTCAGCAGGAGCTCTGCCTCCCGCTCCAGGTCGCCGGCCAGATCGGCAATGTGCTCGAGCCCCACTGTTGCCGCCGCACCGCGAAGGTTGTGGGCGTCATGAGCCAGCGCGAGCAGCGGCTCGGCCCTCGCTTCTGCTCTCTCCGCGAGCAGCTTGCCGAGGGCCTCGTTGATCCGGGCGACGCGAGCGGGTAGCTCCCGGCCGAACAGGGCGAGCAGCGTCTCGCGAGAGCCGAGTGTCACAGAAGCCCGCGTTCGCCGGCCCGCTTGACGGCATCCGTTCTGTTTCTCGCTCCGAGCTTGGCGAAAGCACGGGAGAGGAACGTCTTCACGCTCTCCTTCCCCAGGCTGAGCTCCGCGGCGATCTCGGCGTTCGTCCTACCCTGGCCGGCGAGGCGGAGGACCTCCCGCTCCCGCGGAGAGAGAGGCGACTCCTCCGAAGCTCGCCGGGGATTCTCGGGGTCGACTATCCCTTCTCCCGAGACCACCGACCGCATGGCATAGAGCAGCAGATCGGAGTCGCCGCGCTTCAGGACAACACCCTCTGCTCCGGCCTCCCGTACCGCCTCGTTCAGCCCTGCCTCCGCTGTCGCGGTGATGACGAGCACCGGTACGGTCAGACCTTCGCGGCGCAGAGCCCGGACGATGTCCGTCGCCCGCTGTTCGGGAAGCCTGTAGTCGAGAATCAGAAGGCCGGGTCGGCGACGCCTGAGGATTGAACGCGCGTCATCCGGGGTACTCCCCTCAGCCACGACACGAAACTCGGTGCCCTCGAGCGATTGACGGATCCAGTCACGGACGATCGCGTCGTCGTCGACGACCGCGACGCCGATCTCCGCGCCGGCCACGCCCACGCCCGACTCGGTCGCGGTCAAACCGAGCCGAGCCGAAGCCGGGCGGAGCACTTCCGCCGCCGATACCCCCACCTACCTGCCCTGGAATCCGTCTTCGCCGTACGCGCCACGCTAGATCGACAGCAGCTCGTTCGGAGGATCGCGGCGCCCGGCAACCGCGACGTCGAACTGCTTCACCGGCGGGTCGATCGGCCTGACCACCACAGCCGACCGTTCTGCCGTCCCACGAGCAGCCGCTCGCCGCGCAGGTCGGCGGGCCGGAGCACGCTTCTGGCCGCCAGCGGATGATCTGGCGCGAGCAGCAGGGCGAAATCCTCGCCGGCGAAGATGCGCTCGGCTTCCAGCTCGGAGTAGTCGGGGGTCTGCCCGATCCAGAGCAGGACGCCCAGATCGAGCTCGCCCGACATCAGGCGAGGGACCTGCGGGATCGTCAGGAGCTCGGTCAACTCGGCGCGGACAGTCGCGCATGGTCGGCAAACGCCTTGCCGGCCTCGGTCGGCGCGACTTTGCGGCTCGTGCGGTGGAAAAGCTGGACGCCGAGCTCCTCCTCGAGCTGCCTGATCATTGCCGACGTATTCACTCCATCTCGCGCCATTGGAACAGACCTGTCTGTTCGACCGGAGTTTAGCTAACAGTGCAACGGGCTCATTCACAAATTCACGATGACCCGCCGAGCGCAGAGAATGCCCGCGAGCGGCTCGTCCGCACGGCCTACGACCTCTTCCTGAACGAGGGCTTCACGACTGTCGACGTCGACCGGATCGTCGCCGAGGCCGGGGTGTCGAAGAGCACGCTCTACCGGCATTTCCATTCCAAGGACGCTCTCGCGCTCGCCGTGCTCGAGCGCCGCGAGGAAATCTGGACGAAGGGATGGCTCGACCACGAGCTCGAGCAGAGAGCGGACACTCCCGAGGGCAAGCTGCTCGCGATCTTCGACGCGTTCGACGCCTGGTTCAGACGGGGCGACTACAAGGGGTGCATGTTTACGAGATCGCTGGTCGAAAGCGGAGGCGCCGGGACCATCATCGGGGGGGCAAGCGCGCGGGCTCTCGCCGACGTCACGGTGATGGTCAGAGGGCTCACGGAGGATCTCGGCGTTCGTGACCCCGACGCGCTCGCGCGAGCCTGGAAGCTGCTGATGCAGGGCGCGATCATCATCTCGCTGGAAGGAGATCGAACGGCAGCGCTCCGCGCGAAGGAAGTGGCGAAGCTCCTGCTTGCAGCGGTACGGCCCCCGACGGTTACTCACTAGAATCGCCCCCGTGAGCACGACGGCGATCTTTCGGCCACCGGCCGCCACGAACGAGCGCGTTCGCGACTATCTGCCCGGCTCGCCCGAGCGCGAGAGTCTCCGCGTCCGCCTCGAGCGGATGAAGGCCGAGAGACTCGAGATCCCGCTCGTGATCGGCGGCAAGGACGTGAAGACGGGCAAGACACGTGAGGCCGTCATGCCGCACGAGAAGAAGCACGTGCTCGCAGACGTGCACCAGGGGAGCGCCGACGAGGTGCAGAAGGCGATCGAAGCGGCTGCGAAGGCCTGGGAGGACTGGCACCGCTGGCCCTGGGAGGAGCGCGCAGCGGTCTTCCTCCGAGCTGCCGAGCTACTCGCCGGGCCCTGGCGCGACACGCTCAACGCGGCCACGATGCTCGGCCAGTCCAAGACCGCCCACCAGGCTGAGATCGATGCCGCCTGCGAGCTGATCGACTTCTTCCGCTTCAACGTCGAGTTCATGGTCAGGATCTACGAGGAGCAGCCGAACTCCTCTCCCGGGGTCTGGAACCGCATGGAGTACCGGCCGCTCGAAGGCTTCGTGTTCGCTGTCAGCCCGTTCAACTTCACGGCGATCGGCGGCAACCTGACGAGCTCGCCGGCGCTGATGGGCAACACGGTGATCTGGAAACCGGCCTCGACGGCGATGCTCTCCGCGTACTACACGATGCGCCTGTTCCAGGAGGCCGGCCTCCCCGACGGTGTGATCAACCTCGTCTACGGCTCGGGCAGCGCCATCGGTGACCCCGTGCTCGCGAGCCCTGACCTGGCGGGCGTCCACTTCACGGGCTCGACGCCGGTCTTCCACGAGATGTGGAAGACGATCGGCGGGAATATCGACAGGTACCGGAACTACCCGCGCATCGTCGGCGAGACGGGCGGCAAAGACTTCATCGTGGCCCATCCTTCCGCGGACGTCGACGCCCTGGCCGCGGCGATCGTGCGCGGCTCGTTCGAGTATCAGGGCCAGAAATGCTCGGCGGCCTCGCGCGTGTACGCCCCATCCAACCTGTGGCCGGAGCTACGCGAGCGCCTGGAGCAGGAGGTCGCCTCGATCCGGATGGGCGACGTCAGCGACTTCGGCAACTTCATGGGCGCCGTGATCGACCAGTCGTCCCTGGACACGCAAAAACAGGCGTTCGCGGATGCTCGCCGCCATGAGCAGACGGAGATCGTCGTCGGAGGCGGCGTCGACGACAGCGAGGGCTTCTTCGTCGAGCCGACCGTGATCGAGACTCGCGACCCGGACTTCCGTCTGCTCAGGGACGAGCTCTTCGGCCCGGTCGTGACGACGTACGTCTACGACGAGAAGCGCTGGGACCAGACGCTCGACCTCGTCGACCGAACGGCGCCCTACGGCTTGACGGGTGCCATCTTCTCGCAGGACCGCGCCGCTGTCGCCGAAGCGCAGGAGCGGTTGCGCTATGCGGCGGGAAACTTCTACGTCAACGACAAGCCGACGGGCGCAGTCGTGGGTCAGCAGCCCTTCGGCGGTGCGCGCGCGTCGGGCACGAACGACAAGGCGGGCTCGATGTGGAACCTGATCCGGTGGGTGAGCCCCCGCTCGATCAAGGAGACGTTCGTTCCGCCCAGGGACTACCGATACCCGTTCCTGTCCTCGAACGGCGACGCAGCAAGCGGGAGCTAACCCAGTCCTTACAGCGCCCGCACGGGGCGCTCATACGCCGCTCCTACGCTGCCGGGATGCGTTATCTCGCCGTAGCCGCCGGCTTTCTGGCCCTGCTGGTGCTCGTCATCCCCGTCCGCTAGCGACGGCGCCTCCCTAGCCGGGGACGAGGAACGTCCACGCCCGGGCGGCAGCGTTCGCGCCGGCGCCGGCGAAGACGACGATCGAGTGACGGCCGGCCGCAACCTTGACCGGCAGGTTGGCGACGATGCTGAGCTTCGAGCCGAAGCGGTACACCTTTGCCTCCGGCAGGGTCTGGCCGTCGAGATACAGCAGTGCTTCACCCGGCGCGGCCACGTTCTCGATCGAGGCGGCCAGCTGCCGGACGCGCCTCTGGCGAGCACCCGGGTCCGGCCCCAGCGGGAGGATCCGAATAGGCCCCCCGAGCTCGAGCCCCCAGCGGTCGCCGGTCTTGCGGATCGCCGCCGCGTACGAGTCCGGCTGGTGAACCGCGGCGGCGAGGCCGAACGTATCCGTGATCCGCTCCGAAACGACAAGCCGGAACCCCTTCGCAAACGGCCCGAGCTCTCCGGCGAGGAGCTTCAGCCTCCCGTCGCCGTAGCGCTGGCTGGCTTGCGGCGACAGGAGCGTGCGCATCGTGCTCGTGTCACCGCGGCCGGCCGCCCGGAGGAAAGCGCCCAGGACGTCCCGGCCGGGATCGGCAGGGGCCTTCTTCGATCCGCCGCCGCACCCGGCAAGGGCAACCGCGAGCAGCACGAGGGGAGGCCACCGTCTCACGCCAGGCTCCCGTTCGCCGACGAGCGGCGAAGGTACGCGAGGAGCGCGCCGGAGATCGGTTCAATTCGTTCAGGAACGAGGCTGTAAAGCACGTAATAGCCCTCGCGCTTGGAGCTGACGAGGCCGGCGCGTGCGAGCAGCTGGAGGTGCTTGGAGAGCCCCGCTTCGCTGATTCCGACCAGGACGAAGCTCAGCTCCGTGACCGGGCGCTTCAGCTCAGGTCGCAGGCGGCGCATCTCCCGTACCCATGGGTGCTGCAGCGGGTGGTGCTTCGGCTCGACGAGCACGTGCAGGCTCAACACCGCTTCGAGCAGCGGCGAGTACGCGAAGCCGACGCACTCGGGGTTCTCGTCGGGAAGCTTGAAGCGATGCCCAATTAGCCGATCGCCCAAGAAGTTACCGTGTCTTCTTCTGAGAGCGGTTAAGCGCGGCCCGCCTTGTGCAGCTGGGCGTAGATCGCGCGAGCCGTCTTGGCCGGAAGTTGCGGGACGCCCTCGAGCTCCTCCTGCGTCGCGGCCAGGAACCGCTCGGCCGAACCGAAATGCCTGATCAGGGCACGGCGCCGCGCCGGGCCTACTCCGGGGAGCGTGTCGAAGATCGACTCGCGTGCCTTCGCGTCACGGCGCTGGCGATGGAAGCCAAGTGCAAAGCGATGCGCCTCGTCGCGGATGCGCTGCAAGAGCTGAAGACCCGGCGAGTGGGGGTCGAGGACGATCGGGTCGGGTCGCCCGGGGACGAACACCTCTTCCACGCGCTTCGCGAGCGCGATCACGGCCACCCGCGGCAGGTCGTACGCCTGCATCGCTGCGAGCGCCGCCGAGAGCTGCCCCTTGCCTCCGTCGATCACGACCAGGTTCGGGGTGGCCGCGAACCCTTCGTCGTAGTCCTCCGCGGCTACGCCCTCCTGCAGCCGCGCAAAACGCCGCGACACCACCTCCGCCATCGCCGCGAAGTCGTCCGGCCCGCCTTCGAGGCTCCGCACGCCGAACTTGCGGTAGTGCGCCTTCTTCGGGACCGCGTCCTGAAAGACGACCATCGACCCGACGGGCGACTCGCTCTGGATGTTGGAGATGTCGAAGCACTCGATCCGCAGCGGCAGACTCTCGAGGTTCAAGGCCTCGCGGAGCTCCTCGAGCGCCTCGACGCGCCGCAGCCGCTTCCGCTCGGCCTGCTCGAGGTCGGACTCCAGCGCGAGTCGCGCGTTCTGGTCGGCGAGCTCCTGCAGGCGCCGCTTCTCGCCGCGCTGCGGCGCTCGGACCTCAACGCTCGCGCCGCGCCGCTCGGACAGGAACTCCGCCAGCGCGGACGTGTCGCCCGCAGCCCGTGGGACGACGATCTCGGGCGGGACGCTCGGCGACGAGCCGTAGTACTCGAGGACGAACGCCTCGAGGATCGTCGCCAGATCCTGGCCGGCCACGTTCTCGAGCTGGAAGCTGTAGCGGTCGATCAGCTTCCCGTCGCGCAGAGGGAAGACCTGAACCGCCGCGCGCTCGCCGTCGCTTGCCAGCCCGAGCACGTCGACCGTGCCCACCGCCCGCTTGTCGGCCGCCTGGCGCTCGGCCAGATGCCGGACGGCGAACAACCGATTCCGGTAGCGCGCCGCCTCCTCGAACCGCTCATCCACTGCGGCCTCCCGCATCTTCCGCTCCAGATCGCGGAGCACGGGCCGAGTATCGCCGCCGAGAAACTCGATCACCCCGTCGATGATCGCCCGGTAGTCCTCCTTGGACACGTACCCGACACAGGGAGCCAGGCACCGTTCGATGTGGTAGTCGAGGCACGGGATCCCGCTGTGCCGTCCCGGTTGAGGCCCCTCGCAGGGCCGGTAGGGGAAAACCCGGTTCAGAACGTCGAGCGTCTCCCTGACCTTCTTCGCGTTCGCATACGGGCCGAAATAGACGACGCCGCGCCGGTGTCGCTCACGCGTGAACATCACGCGGGGATACTCATCCTCCATCGTCACGGCGATGTAGGGGAACGACTTATCGTCCCTCAGCCGCACGTTGAACGGAGGGCGATGCCGCTTGACCAGGTTCTGCTCCAGATGCAGAGCCTCGACCTCGGTGTCGGTGACGATCACCTCGATGTCCGCGATCCGCTCGACGAGGCCGTTCAACGCGGCCCGGCCACCCCGTGCGGCCTGGAAATAGCTGCGAACGCGCGGGCGAAGCGACTTCGCCTTGCCGATGTAGAGGACGTCGCCCTTGGCGTCGCGAAACAGGTAGACACCCGGCTTTGCCGGCAGCGTCCTTAACCGATTCTTGATCCGATCTTCCATCGATCCAAGCCTAGCCAGGGGTATCTTCGAGGCCTGTCCATGAAATGGGGTCTCATCCTCTTGGCGGCCGCGCTCGCCCTCGCGGCCACGCTCGCCCTCACGCCCCCTGCACGGGCCGGCGGGCCGACGATGGCCGTCGGTGCCGCCGAGGACAACGTCCGCCAGTCGACGGTGACGGCGTCGAAGTCGCAGATGGAGCTGCTCAAGCTGCTCGGCCTGAACGCGGTGCGGATCACCACCACCTGGTCGCCCGGAGCCGGCGCCCCGAGCGCGAGCGAGGCGAACGCAATCTCGATCGTCGACGACGCCGCGCGCCTCTCGGGTCTTCGCGTTTACGTACAGGTGCTCAATGCCGGGAGCCGGACGACGCCCGCAGTCGGCAAGGATCAGTCCGATTTCGCCGCCTACGCCGCCTCGGTCGCCAGGCGGTTCCCCTCGATCCGCGACGTGATCGTGGGAAACGAACCGAATCTCAACCGTTTCTGGCTCCCGCAGTACGGGCCAAACGGTGAGGACGTCGCCGCCCAGAGCTACGAGCAGCTCCTCGCCGTGAGCTACGACGCGCTGAAGGCGGTCTCGCTCGACGTCATCGTCTGGGGCGGCGCACTATCCCCCCGCGGCGAGGACAAGGCCAACTCGACGCGGCCGACGCACTCACCCTCCCAGTTCATCCTCGACCTCGGCGTGACCTACAAGGGCAGCGGGCGGACGACACCGATCATGGACGGCCTCGCGCTGCACCCGTACGAGGACTACTCGAGCCTGCCCCCCACCTTCCAGCATCCGAAGACGTCGACGATCGCGCTCGCCGACTACGGCAAGCTCGTCGCCCTCCTCGGACAGGCCTTCGACGGCACGTCACAGCCCGGCTCGCAGCTGCCGATCCTCTACGACGAGTTCGGTGTCGAGTCGCAGATCCCGCCGGACAAGGCGAAGCTCTACACCGGGACCGAGCCGGTCTCGACGCACGCCGTCGACGAGAAGACGCAGACCGAGTACTACACGCAGGCGCTCGCGATCGCCTTCTGCCAGCCGAACGTGCGCGGCTTCTTCTTCTTCCATACGGCCGACGAGCAGGCGCTCGACCGCTGGCAGTCCGGGCTCTACTACGTCGACGGTTCGAGGAAGAGCGGGATCGACGCGGTCGCGGCCGCTGTCCGCGCCTCACGTGGAGGCGTGATCACGCGCTGCGACGGGCTACAGCTGACCCCCACTCCGAACCTGACGGTCCCGCCCGTCAAGCCGCGCCAGACCGCGATCCCGCCGGTCACCGTCGCCTGCGACATCGACTGCAACTACCAGATTCGCCTCGAGAAGCTGGCGACGCACGGGACGGTCGCCGCCCTCTACGGCAAGGCGCCGGCCGGCACGCCGGTGAAGGTGGCCTTCAAGCAGCGCCGGCTCGCCCGCGCGAAGTATCGCTTCACCGTCCGCGCGCTCGCCCCCGTCAACCTCGGCCCCCCGGGGACGGCATGGAGCCGGGCGTTCGCGCTGGGCTAACGTTCCGCGCATGGAAGGCCAGTACGTCGCCTACACGTTCTATCGGGCCGATCCCGCGTGGAGGCGGCTGCCCGTCGAGGAGCGGGTCGCCGGCAAGGACGCGTTCGCAGAGGTCGTCGAGGACTGGGCGGGCCGAATGGAGGCCCTCCGCCCTTATTCGCTCACCGGCGTCCGCTCCGACTGCGACTTCTTCCTGTGGAAGATCACCGAGCGGTACACCGATCTCGGCGAGCTCGGCGCGGCCCTGAACTCGACCCCGCTGGCGGGCTGGCTCGAGACGCCGTACTCGTACCTGGCAACGACCAAGCCGTCGCAGTACACGAGTGCGCGCCGGGCACGGAAGATCGGCCCACGCGGGTCGCCGTATCTCGTCGTCTACCCGTTCGTGAAGGTTCGGCCGTGGTACGCCCTGCCGCTCGACGAGCGCCAGCGCGCGATGGACGAGCACATCCGGATCGGAGCCGAGTTCGAGTCGATCCACAACCACACCACGTACTCGTTCGGAATCGACGACCAGGAGTTCATGACCGCCTTCGAGTGCGAGGAGCCGGCCGACTTCATGCACCTGATGCTGACGTTGCGGGAAACGGAAGCGAGCCGCTACACCGAGCGCGACACACCGATCTTCGTCGGCCAGAGCGTCCCGATTCGGGTTGCCCTCGACGCCCTGGACGGCTCGGCCTCCCGCGTCGAAGCGTAAGCCGCGTCAGCCGTACGTGTGCTCGTCGCGCCAGGTCCTCCACATGGCGTAGGCGCCGACGATGAGGGTCACGACGAATGCGAACGCGTCCCGCCCGGGGATGCCCCGCACGAACCAGACCAGGAAGTCCACGACGATCAGGAGGGCCGCGCCGTAGAAGACGTAACGGGCGCGGGTCGACCACATGCTGATCGTATGCCGCTGGTCGCGCCAGACCATGAAGACGAACAGGGCGATCGCAAGCAGAAACGCGATCCGCGCGAGGAGAAACAGGGCGGCGAGCGTGTTGTAGAGCTGGAGGACGACGATCACGCCCGCGATCAGCGCGACGATCAGGAAGCCCCGAAGCGTCGGGTTCAGGTCCGAGAAAAAGCGCTTCACGAGCCCTGCCAGCGTAGCTAGGGTCCAGCATGTGGTCGAAGAGGGCAAGCCAGCACCCGATTTCGAGCTGAAGAGCGACGAGGGGAAGCGCGTCAGGCTCTCGGACCTGAAGGGAAAGCCTGTCGTTCTCTACTTCTACCCCCGCGACGACACGCGCGCAAGTAATTGAAGTAGTTGCCTAGAGGGGAGCGCAACTACGACGAAACCCTGGCGGATCTCCTGGGGCTCATCGGCCGACCCGTCGCGGTTTTCGTCAATACCAGCTCGAAGTTCGAGATCGCGATCCTCGAGGGCGTTCTCGAACGTGGCAGCGAGAGCCTCAAGCTGCAAGAACTCCATCGCCAGACGGGTGCACCTGAGCTAGGTGACCATGTCGTGTTCCAAGTGGGCGAGTCGTCCTACTTCTTGATCATCCGAGACGAGTTCATAGAAACCGTCGTCTCCAAAACTGGTGGTCTCGTGCTGCAATTCCACGAGTACGAGATCTTCGTGTTCGACCGAAGTTGACTACTAGCCGTTTTTGCGCAAAGCGCTCGGCAGGCGTACGGGGGCGCTCAGAAGAATCCAGTCGAAGATCGCCAGCCGACTCGACCTGCTCGCCGACGAACTCCTCGAGTCCCTCCGTACAGGGTTCCACGAAGGAACCCTGCCGTTGCCGGAGGGCGGGTGAAGCCGGCGGCGATGAGGGTGGCGATCGGGATCACGGCCCGCGCTTGGGGTGAGAGGCGTGACCAGTCGAGCGCGAGGACGACTTCGCCAATGCATTGGCGAACTTCGAGCGTCGGGTGAGGGCGGTCGGCTGGTGAACCGCATGGACGGCTCCGACTTCCTACCGGCAGTAGGAAGTTGGTCCGTTCCGGCGTCTACCGGGTCACGACGACCGTCGGAGTGGGCCGCCTCTTCGGCTGTTGCAGCTCGTGCAGGCGGCGACGCTGTTCTCGTCGGTGCGAGGGCCGCCGAGTGTGAGCGCGACGATGTAGTCGAGGGTTGTTGCCGTGCCGCCGCACCAGTGGCAGCGGTGCTGGTCGCGGGCGAGGATGCGTTGCCGGCGGTCACGGTGCTCCTGGGTTCTGTGGTAGCGGGCGTTGGGTTGAGCGTTCTGGACGCGTTGGCGTGCCTGGGTGCAGGTGCTGCAGCGGGAGCCGTGGGCGAGCCGGCCGCATTGGAGGCAGGGCCGCAGGCTCGGGCTCATGTCCCCTAGTTCCAGGCTGGGTCGCCGAGGGGGACGTCGACGTTGTCGATCTCGGTTCCGTCGCTTGCGAACGCGCGCATCTGCAAGGCGTCGCCGTCGCTCTTGGCTTCGATCACGCATCCTCGTGACGGCTCGAGCGCGTAGATGAC
>JBBRYK010000075.1:0-13637 GCA_038237665.1 Gaiellales bacterium
ATGTTTCGAGCGCCGATCTGGATCACGTCGGCGACCTCGACCACCTCCTCGACGTGCCGCGGGTCCATCAGCTCGGTCACGATCGGCAGCCCCGTCTCCTCGCGCGCCTCCCGCAGGATGGCGAGCGCCGCCGAGCCGAGCCCCTGGAACGTGTACGGGGACGTGCGCGGCTTGAAGGCGCCGCCGCGGAGCATCGTCGCGCCGGCGGCGGCGACCGCACGGGCTGTCTCCAGCGTCTGCTCCCGGTATTCGACCGTGCACGGCCCGGCGATCAGGCCGAAGGCCCCGTCCCCGATCCGGTGGCCGTCGACCTCGATCACCGTCGGATCGGGCGACACCTCGCGCGCGACGAGCTTGTACGGCTTGAGAATCGGCAGCACCTGCTCCACGCCCGGAAAGCCCTCGAGGGGCAGCGTCGCGAGCAGCTCGCGATCGCCGATCGCCCCGATCACCGTCGCCTCGCGGCCTCGCTGCACCCGCGCCGTCACCCCCGCCTCCTGCAGGCGCGCGACCACGTGCTCGGTCTCGGCCGGCGTTGCCGCGGCGCCCATCACGATCAGGAGCTCGGGGGAGCCGTTGGAGGCCACGGGGGCATTCTGCCTGCCTAGGCCCGCGAAGCATGCGAGAGAATGAGGTGAGACAGATGAGGATCTTCAGCGGCATCCAGCCCACCGGCGCGAAGCACATCGGCAACTACAGCGGCGGCTTCCGCCAGTACGCCGCCGTGCAGGAGCAGGGCGACGCGTTCTTCTGCATCGTCGACCTGCACTCGATCACGGTCGAGTACGACCCTGCCGACCTGCGCGAGCGGACTCTTGACCTGGCAGCGATGCTCTTCGCCACGGGTCTCGATCCCGACCGGTCGACGGTCTTCGCGCAGAGCCATGTCACAGCGCACGCCGAGGCGGCTTGGCTGCTGGCTGGGGTCGCGAGCTATGGCCAGCTCGGCCGGATGACCCAGTTCAAGGAGAAGGGCGAGGGTCGTGAGTTCGTCTCGGCCGGGCTCTTCACGTACCCCGTGCTGATGGCGGGCGACATCCTCCTCTACCAGACCGACGCGGTCCCGATCGGCGACGACCAGCGCCAGCACCTGGAGCTCGCGCGCGACATCGCCGAGCGCTTCAACTCCCGGTTCGGCGAGACCTTCACCGTTCCGCGCGGGATCTACCCCGAGGAAGGCGCACGCGTCATGGACCTCCAGGAGCCGACGAAGAAGATGTCGACGACCGGCGGAACCCCGCTCGGCACGGTGCTCTTACTCGACCCGCCCGACGTCGTGCAGAAGAAGTTCAAGAGCGCAGTGACCGACTCGGGCCGCGACGTCCGTCACGACCCGGTCGAGAAGCCGGGCGTCTCGAACCTGATCGAGATCCTGTCGGTCGCCTCGGGCGTGTCGATCGCCGACGTCGAATCCCGCTACGACGATCAGGGATACGGGCCGTTCAAGGCCGACGTTGCCGACGCGGTGATCGCCCTGATCGAGCCGTTCCAGAAGCGCTATGCGGAGCTGCGCGCCGACGAGGGCGAACTGCGCCGGCTGCTGGCCGTGGGCGCGGATCGGGCGCGTAAGGCCTCGGCCCCCACGCTCGAGGCGATGTACGAGAGGATGGGTTTCGTCAGGGCCTGAGCTCGAAGAGGAGCTCTTCGCCACGCATGCCGGCCCGGTCGAAGCCGGCACGCTCGAGAACCCGGATCGAAGCGACGTTGTCCGGTGTGGGGCACGCGATGATCCGGCTCACTTCGGGCTGCCCGAGGGCCCACGCGACGAGCGCCCGCGCGATCTCGGTCGCGTATCCCTGCCCGCGCCGATCGGGAGCGACTTCGTAGCCGATCTCGATTGTGCCGTCCGCATCCGGCGGGCCGTGGAAGCCGCCGCTGCCGACGAGCTCATGAGCGCAGACCACGGCGTAGGGGCCAAACGGGCCATGCCTGGCCGGAAGGATGTCCGTCACGTCGGGTCGCCAGCCGGTCGGAACGACGATGCCGAGCTCGCGCCCGAACGACTCGAGATCCAGCGCGGCCGGGGGCCACGAATAGAGCCGCAGCCGCTCGGTTTCGATCACTGGAGCCCGACCAGGCGGCGGAGCCCGGCCACTTCCTCGGGCCCGAGCTCGCGCCACTCACCCGGCTCGAGGCCCTCGAGCGTCAGCCCTGCATAGCTGGGCCGGTGCAAACGCCGGACGGGATGCCCGACGGCCTCGAGCATGCGCTTGACCTGATGCTTTCGGCCCTCGTGGATCGTCAGCTCGAGCCGGTTGCGAGCGAGCGTCCGCGCGCGCGCGGGCGCCGTACGCCCGTCTTCGAGCTCGACGCCTTCGACGAGGCGTGCGAGCGCCTGCTCTGACGGCTCGCCCTCGACCTCGACCTCGTACACCTTGTCCACCTCGTAGCGCGGATGGGCCAGGCGGTGAGCAAGCTCCCCTTCGTTCGTCAGCAGCAGCGCACCTGTCGTGTCGGCGTCGAGACGACCGACCGGTACGACCCTGGTTTCGTGGCCAACCAGTCCGACCACCGTCCGACGGCCGTGCGGATCGCGCGCGGTCGTCACGACGCCGGCCGGCTTGTGCAGGAGAACATGCGAGAGCGGCTGCACGCGTACGCGCGTCCCGTCCACAGCGACCACGTCGCGCGCCGCGATGAAGGAGTTCAGCTCACCGCGTTCGCCGTTCACGGAGACCCGCCCGGCCTTGATCAGCTCGTCCGCCTTGCGACGGGAGGCGATGCCGGCGCGGGCGAGGAACGCGTTCAGGCGCATGCCGGGATACTGAAGGCGCGCACCGAGTCCTAGTACAGGGCCGTGGCGAGCTGCCGACGGAATCGGACCGTCAGCGGGTGCTCCGGACCGAGCTCCTCGAAGATCGCGACCATCAACTCTCGGATCCGTTCGCGCTCGTCCCCTTCTGCCGAGGCGACCTGGTCGAGCAGGAGCGAGAGCGCCCGCTCGTGATCGCCTGCCTGGAGCGCTTGGAGCACTTCCGGCTGCTCGCCCGAGGCACGTAGCTCCTCGAGGAGCCGCTCGACGGACGAGGGCCCGAGCAGCGAGTCGAGGAACGCCGAGACCGACGTCGGGGACAGCAGACCGACGAACTCGTTCACGACCTGGCCTCTCCGGAACGCCTTGACGGCCGGGATGCTCTGGACCCCGTAGTGGCGGGACACCTCCGGATTCGCGTCGACGTCCACCTTCGCGAGGATCACCTGTCCGCCTCTCGACTCGACCTCGCGCTCGAGCACGGGCGTCAGCGACCGGCACGGCCCGCACCACTCCGCCCAGAAGTCGACGACGACGGGAAGCTCGTGGGAACGCTCGACGACGTCTTTGTAGAAGGTCTCGTCGGTGACGTCCATCTAGGGCACCCAACGGTCACCGGCGGGCGTGATCTGGAGCTCGTGCGTCCAGGCCCGGGGAGACTGGTCGGCGAGGTACGCGACCGCGGCGGCCACATCCTCCTCCGAGGTCGACGCTTCAGCCGGCTTCCCCTCGAGCCAGCCCGCGGTCTTCTCGCTCTCGATCGTCGCATCGACGATCAGGAGAGCCGCATGCACCCCTCTCTCACGGAGCTCCAGCGCCGCGGATTGCAACAGCGCCCGCGTCGCGAACGCCGCCGCCGCCCACGGCCCCCGCCCGGGCATGCCGCGCCGGGCCGATCCGCCGGTGATCTGGACGAGCGTCCCGCTCCCCTGCTCCCCCAGCACGCGCGACCCGACGCGCACCACGTTGAAGACCGCAGGCAGCAGCTCGCCGAGGTACTGGTCGAGCGCCTCCTCCGGCGCCTCTGCAAGCGGCCCTCCACCCCACCCTCCACGGGGCCGCACCGTGATCGCGTTGACGACGAGATCGACCGAACCGAAGCGCCGCTGCGTCTCCGCGAACACGCGCTCGACATCCTCGCCTCGCGCGGCGTCGGCGACCACCCCCAGAGCGGCGGGCACCGTCTTCCTGAACGTCGCGACCGTCTCCTCGCTTCGTGCGACGCCGGCGACATTCCACCCGGCTCGCAGGCGGTCCCGGGCGATCGTTTTCCCGAGATTGCGTGCTCCGAAGACGATCAGCGTCGGCATGCGCCGATTGTTGCAGCGAGACGCTAGGCAGGGCGGTGTGAGGCGACCGCCTCGAGCCGGGTCCGCAGATCGTCCGGCTCACCGAGATCGTCCAGCCGCGGCAGCTCCGAAAGGCTCTCCAGCCCGAACACCCGCTCGAACAGGGCGGTCGTTCGGTAGCGCACCGCTCCGGCCTCCTCGCGTCCGGCCTCGGCGATCAGACCTCGCTCGACGAGACCGGCAACGACGGAATCCGCGGCAACCCCACGCAACCGCGCAATGTCCGGTCGGGAACACGGCCCCAGGTACGCGATCACCGCCAGCGTCTCCAGCGCGGCGGCGGACAGGCCCCGCTCGACGGGCCGCTCGAACAGTCGCCCACACGCGTCGGAGGCTTCCCGTGAGGCTCGGAACGCGTACCCGCCGGCGACGTGCTCGAGCACGATCCCGCTACGGCCTTCGCGAAAGCGCTCGCCGAGCAGACCCAGTGCCGTTTCGACCCGCTCGGCGTGGTCGTCCGCCGCGGCTGCGAGCTCGGCGACCGAGAGCGGCGCTGACGCGACGACGAGCAGCGCCTCGAGCGTCCGCGCGAGGCGGTCGAGCGGGTTGGCGGTGATCAGGCGGAGCGGGCGGTCCACTCTTGTCTCCTTTCGACGTCGATTCTCGAAACCCTGATCGGGGCGAAGGGCGCGGCCTGGGCGAGTGAGACCTCCCGCTCGCGCGCCAGCTCGAGCAGGGCCAGGAAGGCCACGGCTTGCTCGACCCGGGACAGCCCGTGCATCTCGGCGTCGAAGTCGAACCGGGACCGCCGCCTGAGTACCGCGCGGAACCGCTCCAGGAACTGCGAAACCGGAGGAAAACGAAGCTCCATGTGCGCGAGCGAGACCGGTGGCGGCTCGGTCGCCAGCACGCGCAACGCTGCCACGAGATCCGCAGGGTCCTGCTGCGCAAGCCGCCGCTCCGGCCGTGGCTGCAAAGGTGCTGGCCCGAGCCGGAAGTAGCGATCCTGCTCGCCCTCGAGCCGTTCGGCCAGGCGCAGCGCGGCCTCTTTGATCCGCCGATATTCGGCCAGGCGCTGCGCCAGTTCCTTCGCCGCCTCCTCCGGCCCGAGCTCGATTTCGTCGTCCTCGTCGGGGAAGAGGCCACGAACCTTCAGCTCCAGGAGGGCCGCCACCAGGACGAGGAACTCTCCGCATGCCTCGAGGTCGAGCGGCGAGCGGGCGGCCAGCCGCTCGCAGAAGGAGACGACGATCTCGGCCACGTCGACCTCGGCCAGTGCCAGCTCGTCGCGCAGGACGAGCGTCAACAGCAGGTCGAAGGGCCCCTCGAACGCGTCGAGGTCGAGCTCGAGCTCCCGCACGATCACGAGCGGGAACCTAGCGAGGCCGGCGGATGCCCGCCCGCAGCGCTAGCGGCCGCGCTTCTTCGGGATGGTCATGCTCGGGCCGAGCACGACCGGCTCTCGCCGCTTCGACCCCGGCGGCGCCGGCTCCGGCGCACGCCGGATGAACTGCCACCAGATGAAGAAGAGCGTCGAGACCGCGAATACGACGATCGACACCCAGGCGTTCAGGCGCAGCCCGTAAAACTCGTGGGCGGGGTCAATCCGGATCAGCTCCTCGAAGAACCGGCCCGCCGTGTAGAAGGAGACGTAGAGCGCGAAGAGGCCCGGCGGGCGGATTCGGAACCGCCAGCCGATCAGGATCAGGATTCCGGCCAGCGCCGTGTCGTAGGCGAACTCGTAGAGGAACGTCGGGTGGTACGCCTCGGCGTTGCGGTACTTGGGATCGATCGCGCCCTGATGGTCGATGTCGATCTTCAGGCCCCACGGCAGCTTCGTCGGCTTCCCGTACAGCTCCTGGTTCCACCAGTTGCCCCACCGGCCTATGCCCTGCGCGAGCAGGAGCCCGGGCGCGACGGCGTCCATGAAGCGGAAGACGCTCTCGCCCGAGAGCTTGACGACGACCGCTCCTGCCAGGACTCCGAGCAGGATGCCGCCCCAGACGCCGAGACCGCCCTGCCACACGGCGAAGATCCCCCACCAGTGCTTGTGATCAACCTCGTTCCAGCTCGTCGCAACGTGGTACGCGCGTGCGCCGACGATCCCGAAGGCGACTCCCCAGACGGCGACACGGAAGATCAGATCCCAGTCGCCGCCCTGCCTCGTCCAGCGGATGCCGGTGACGATGATGCAGGCGGCGATGCCCGCGAGCAGCATCAGGCCGTACATGTGGATGGTCAGCGGCCCGGCATGGATGACGCCGGAATGCGGAGAGGAGATATACGCGAGGCTCACGGCGGAGCAATTCTGCCCGCCGCGGCGGAGGTCTGCGGCCTGGTACCGCCCGGCGGACTAGAGCAGGATGCGAAGCGCCGTCTCGGGCGGGCAGCCGTTCGCCAGCAACTCGACCGCGAGGTGCAGGTCGACATCGGGCCGGACAGCGAGCTCAATGGCATCGTCCACGCCGTACCCGGCCCGCTCCAGCTCCTCCGCGCGCCAGCGTTCGATGCGCTCGCGCTCGGTGACCTTTTGAATTTGTACGTCCGCCGCAGGCATTGGTCTCCTCCGCAGGTTTCCTGATCCCTCATTCGGTAAAACGACCGAAGCGGATCTCCCTATACCGGGTGATTCGCAGAATTAACGGACCTTTAACGCAACCCGCCGGGTCCAGTTTGCCGACGACCCGCTGCCTGCCGTCGGAATCGCCGGATCACAGGACCGCAGCCTCGCCCAGGAGCGCTTTCACCTCGGCGAAGAAATCCGGCACCGGCTGCACGCGGTAGCCCGAGCCCAGCTCGAGCACGCGTGGGCCGGCCGAGGTCTCGAGCGCAACGATCACCGGGGCCTCGCCGGGGAAGTCCTTCACGAGCGAGGCCAACTCGCCGATCAGGCCGGCGGGGGCCTTGCGCGCATCCACCTTCAGCCGAACCTCGCGGCGCTCGGGGATCGCCTCGAACGCGGTCACCTCGAGCGCGATCAGCTTCGTATCACCCGCCTGCTTGTGGTCGACGCGGCCCTTGACGACCAGGATGCGGTCGACCTCGCAGAGCTCTCTCGAGGACGCGTACACCGAGTTGAAGACGACCGTGTCGGCGGAGCCCGTGAAATCGTCGAGCCGCAGGAAGACCATCGGCTCACCCTTCTTCGTGGTCATCGCGCGCAGCTCGCCGACGATGCCTCCGACGGTCACGACCTCACCGTCGCGGCGGCGCTCCAGCTCCGAGAGCGCACAATCGGTCTTGCGCCGGAGCTGCTCGCGGATGCCCGTCAGCGGGTGCTCCGAGACGTAGAGACCGAGCGTTTCCTTCTCGAGGCGGAGAAGATCGGCCTTGTCGAACTCGCCCGAGGGAATCGCCGGGTGCTGTCGCGGCCGTTCGGCGA
Source organism: Gaiellales bacterium (assembly GCA_038237665.1). GTDB lineage: Bacteria > Actinomycetota > Thermoleophilia > Gaiellales > Gaiellaceae > JBBRYK01. The sequence continues at coordinate 7,424 of JBBRYK010000075.1, forward strand.
CCGTGTCGCCGAGGTCGAAGATCGATCCCTGGCCGGCGAGGCGGTCGGCCTGCTGGCGCCCGCCCCAGGCCACGGCGGTGTCGAGCACCTCGAGCATGCCTTTGCGGGGCGCGGCGTCGAGCGAGTCGAGCGCGCCGGCCTTGACGAGCGACTCCAGCGCCCGCTTGTTCACCATCTGCGGGTCGACCCGCTCGGTGAAGTCCCAGATCGAGGCGAACGGTCCGCCCTCCTCCCGCGCAACCGCGATCGCCCGCGCGGCCGAGTCGCCCACGTTCTTGACCGCGTTCAGGCCGAAGCGGATCTTCCCGTCGACGACGGCGAAGTCGTAGGCCGAGGCGTTGACGTCCGGCGGCTCGACCTCGATCCCCATCTCGTGACAGGCGTTGACGTAGAAGGGCACGCGGTCCTTGGTGTTCATCACGGACGAGATCAGCGCGGCCATGTACTCGTGCGCATGGTTCGCGCGCAGGTAGGCCGTGCGGTAGGCGATCAGCGCGTAACAGGCGGCGTGTGACTTGTTGAAGGAGTAGTCCTGCGCCTGTTCCATGTCCTTCCAGAGCTGGTTGGCGACCGCCGGCGTCACGCCGTTCTGGGCGCAGCCCTCGAGGAACTTGTCCTTGAGGGAGGCCATCAACGAGTGGATCTTCTTGCCGATCGCCTTGCGAAGATCGTCCGCCTCCGCCGGCGTGAACCCGGCCAGTTGCTTGGCGATCTCCATGTACTGCTCCTGGTAGATGCAGATGCCGTACGTCGACTCGGTCAGCGGGCGGAGTCGCTCGTCGAGGTAGGTGGGCTGCTCGCTCCCGGCCTTGCGCTTGCCGTAGACCGGGATGTAGCCCATCGGGCCGGGCCGGTAGAGGGCGACCAGCGCGACGAGGTCCTCGAACTCGGTCGGCTTCACCTGGCGAAGCGCTTCGCGCATGCCGCTGGACTCGAACTGGAAGACGCCGGCCGCGTCTCCGCGCGCGAGCATCTCGTACGTCTTGCGGTCGTCGAGCGGGAGCTTTTCGATGTCGAGGCCGGGAACGAGCTCGAGCGTCTTGTCGATCACGTCGAGGTTCCTCAGGCCCAGGAAGTCGATCTTCAGGAGGCCCAGCGCTTCGACGTCGCCCATCGAGAACTGGGTCACCAGCTCCTGGTCTGCGCCCTTCTGCTGGAGGGGGACGTAGTCGGTCAGCGGCCGGTCGCCGATGACGACCCCGGCGGCGTGGATCGAGTCCTGCCGGACGAGCCCTTCGAGCGGCTTCGCGAGATCGACGATCTCTCTCACGATCGGGTCGGCGTCGTAGGCCTGCTTCAGCTCGGAGCCGGGTTTCATGCAGTCGTCGAGGTAGACCTTCACGCCTTCCGGAATCAGCTTCGCGATCTTGTCGACCGTCCCGTAAGGGATGTCGAGCACGCGCCCGGCGTCGCGAACGGCGGCGCGGGCCATCATCGTGCCGAAGGTGATGATCTGCGCGACCCGGTCGCGGCCGTACTTGTCGGCCACGTAGTTGATCACGCGCTCGCGGCCGGCGACCGAAAAGTCGATGTCCATGTCGGGCATGGACTTCCGGCCGGGGTTGAGGAAGCGCTCGAACAGCAGGCCGTACCGCATCGGGTCGACGTCGGTGATCTCCAGGGCGTAAGCGGCGAGCGACCCGGCGGCCGACCCTCGGCCCGGGCCGACGCTGACACCGTGAGTCTTGGCGAAATGGATGAAGTCCCAGACGATCAGGAAGTAGTCGGCAAAGCCCATTTCCCTGATCGTCTTGAGCTCGAAGCGAAGGCGCTCCTGCAACTCCGAAGTGACCGTTTCGTAGCGCTTTTGCAGGCCTTTCTCGCACAGCTCGACCAGATAGTCGAAGGCATCACGGTTGTCCGGAACGGGGAACTTCGGAAGCAGGATTCCCCCGAGCTCGAGCTCGACGTTGCACCGCTCGGCGATCGCGAGTGTCCGCCTGAGGGCCTCCTCGTGGCCGGGAAAGTCGCCGGCCATCTCCTCGGGCGTCTTGAAGAAGAACTGGTCGGTGTCGAACTTCCAGTGGTCCGGGTTCTTCAGCGAGTCGCCGGACTGGATGCAGAGGAGCGCCTCGTGCGCGCGCGCATCGTCATGGTTGAGGTAGTGGACGTCGCCTGTTGCCACCAGAGGCAACCTGGCGTCCTGGGAGAGCTTGACCAAGAGCGGGTTGATTCGCTGCTGCGCCTCGAGCCCGGCGTTTTGGAGCTCGACGTAGGTCGAGTCGCGGCCGAAGATCTGCGCGAGCCGATCGAGGTCGGCGGCAGCGTCCTGGGCGCGGTTCTCCTCGAGAGCCTTGCAGACCCGTCCGGACAGGCAGCCCGAGAGGGCAATGAGCCCGGCGCTGTGGGTTTCGAGCAGCTCCCAGTCAACCCTGGGCTTGTAGTAGTAGCCCTCGAGATAGCCCGCCGAGGCGAGCTTGATCAGGTTCCCGTAGCCCTCGTTCGTCTCCGCCAGGAGCGTCAGGTGGGCGTACCCCTTCGTCTGGGCCCGGCGGTCGTCGGCGACGTAGACCTCGCAACCGATGACCGGCTTGACCCCGACCTTCTTCGTCTCGCGGTAGAGCTCCACAGCGCCCGCTAGTGAGCCATGGTCGGTGAGCGCGACCGCCGGCATCTCGAGCTCGGCCGCCCGAGCCGCGAGCCCGGGAATGCGGCAAGCCCCGTCGAGGATCGAGTACTCGGAGTGGACATGGAGGTGGACGAACGGAGCCTCGGGCACGGGGAAGGACAGTGTAGGCCGGTCGCAGGACCGCACCCGAGCGCCGCGACGGCGGCGCTATCCGAGCTCGGGCCGAGGCCATGGTTCGAACCCCATCGTCAGGAGATTTCCCTTTGCGTGGTCGGCGAGTTCGGCGCCGAGCCGCCGCACGACGGCCTTCGCGATCGCGCTGCGCGGCCCGCGCTCCTCGACGTCAGCGAGCGCGGCGCCGGCGTTGGGCACACCGCGCTCCTGCGCTCGCGCGAGTGCCATCTTCAACGGCACGTCGAGCCCATCGGCCCACAGGTCGGGGGTCATGCGGTTGGTCTCGCGGCGGATGTCGCGCTCGTCGCCCTTGTCGATCGCGAACGAGACGAAGCTGAGGCAGGCGTGGCAGATGCCGATGTCGTGGACGGATAGCTCGAGGTGGGCGGCGAGCTGATCGGCGATCTCGGCATTCACCTCGGCTCCTCGTTGACGCGCGTGGCGGCGGCTGGCTTCTCGGTCGCGCTCCGACCACGCCGGCGTCGGGGGGGTCGGGGCCGGAGCGGCGTGCCATCGAGCCCCGGAGCCGGATGGCCCAGCTCGCGCCGAAGCCGCTCGATCAGCTCGGAGGCGCGCTCGCGCGTCTCGGGAAACTGTTCGCCGGCCTTGTCGCAGAGCACGCGCGCGAGCGCGTAGACCTGCCGCACGGTCGGCGGCGCGCCCTGCGACCTCAACCCTGACCCGTTCTCGTCCATGGCGGCAGTGAAGCGGAAGAACTGTCACGTGTCTGTGCCCGATGTGTGACGAAATACGCGTCTCCGGGACCACGGCTAGCGGGCTTGGAAACGCCGGCGAGAAGAAGCGCTAGCGCTTCGGGAGATCGATCACCTGCTGGGCCGCACCGCCGTCGATCAGGTAGCTGACGCCCGTGATGTAGCTCGCCTCGTCCGAGCAGAGGAACGCGACCAGGGCGGCGACCTCGTCCGGGCGGCCGGGGCGGCCCAGCGGGATCTCCGGGGAGAGCGCCTCGGCCTCGGTGTTCCGCTCGGTGGCGATCGCACCCGGGGCGACGGCGACGACACGGATGCCGAGCGGGGCAAGCTCGAGGGCGAGCGCGCGGGTCTGCATGCCGAGCGCGGCCTTCGCGGAGGCGTACACCGAAAAGCCGGGACGCGGCGTCGTCTCGTGGATCGAGGTGATGTTCACGATCACGCCGCCGTCCTTCATGTGTCGGGCTGCCTCCTGGGAGGCCAGAAACGGGGCGCGGACGTCGACGGCAAACGTCAGGTCGAACTGCTCGGCCGTCAGCTCGAGCGCGGGGCCCGAGGTCGAAAGACCGGCGTTGTTGACGAGGACGTCGAGGCGGCCGAGCGCCTCGACGGCCTCGCCGACGAGACGCGCGGGCACGCCGGGGTCGGCCAGGTCGCCCGAGATCCAGTGGACGCGGCCCAGGTGGGCGAGCCGGTGGAAGGCCTCCTGCTTGTCGGGTTCCCGGTCACCCGTCGCGTAGGCAAGGGCATAGCCGTCCTGAAGCAGCCGCTGTGCGATCGCATAGCCGATGCCGCTGTTGGCACCGGTAACGAGGGCGACCCTCATCCCCGCCATCCTAGGGTGCGGCTACTGCTGGTTCTGCCCGTCGCCGCCGGAGCTGCGGCGCCAGAAGAGGAGCGCTCCGCCGAGCGCGGCCAGCCCCGCGACGAGGGCGGGCTTGCTGGTGCGACGCGTGCCTCCTCCGCCGATGCCCGGTACGACGGCTTTCGCCTTTCGCTTGATGATCCGCTTGCCGACCTTCCATACCGCCCAGCCCAGTACAGCGTTGCGCTTCTTCATGATTCCCATTGGGCTCCTTCCGTTAGGGCGAGGCTACCCCTGCGGACACCGTGCGTAAACCAGAGGCGCTATGCGCCCGCCTTGCGTTCACTCGCCGTGCTTGTCCTTCCCGTTGCCGCCGCCGTTGCCTTGCTGGTCGGCGGGTGGCGCGGCAGGGATCTGGGCGGGGCTCTCGTCCCTGTTCTTCTCGCGCTCGCCGACCGAGCCGCGGCCGTTACCGCCGCCTCCCTGCTCGTTGGGAGGAGCGGTCTCGCTCCGGCCCCGCTCCTTCGCCTTGTTCTTCGAGCCCTGCTCGCCGCGGGCAATACCAACCGCGGGCCGGTCGGGCTTGGTCTTGCCGCGGGCCGTGCGCTCGCTGCGGGCGAGGCCGGACTCCGAGCTCGAGTCGCCGCCGCGTTCGGCGCGGTTGCGGTTGGGGTTGCTGCGCTCGTCTGCGCTGGACTGCTGCTGCACGGCGACCAGGGCGACGTCTTTGCGCGGCTTCGTCTTGTGCTGCTTCTGCTTCTTCTGCCCCTGAACCTGCGGCCTCGTTCTGGGCGCCGTCGGGACGGGCCTGGCGACGGACGGGGCTCGTTGCATGAGTACCGAGGCCGCGCTCGGCGCCGGTGCGGGCTGGTTGGCGCGGGTGAAATGAACGCGGGGGCGCAGGCTCGGCTTCGTGTCGGCCCTCGCGACGCCGGGCTTCTTCGAGTGCCACGGCGGATGCTTGACCCCCTCGTAGCCGACGCCGCCGGCGACTGCCACGGCGGTGACAACCGCGACGGCCTTTGCGCTCAAGCCGAAGCCGGTGGTTGCAGCTCCCGCTCCGACGGCCGCGCCGGCTCCGAGGCCCGCTCCGCCACCGCCGAAGAAGGAAGCAAGCGAGGAGGGGAGCGGGATCGCCGCGAGCCCCTTCCAGGCGGCCCGTTGCCCGCGCTGGCTGCGGTCGAACGCCGCGCACTCCTTGCACTCCCGCAGGTGGGCGCGGAGCGGGCCGCGATCGGCGCGCGCCAGGCGGCCGTCGAGCCGGCGCGAGAGCGCGAGCTCAGCCTCCTGGCAGGTGAGGCTTCCCTCGAGCTGCTCGCGAAGCGCGCGGCGGGCGCGGAAGAGCAGCGTTTCGACGGCGCTGACGGAGATGTGCAGCGCCTCCGCAATCTCGCCGTAGGAGCGGCCTTCGAGCTCGCGCAGCACGAGGGCGGAGCGCTGGCTGAAGGCCAGGTGGCCGAGCGCACGGGTCAGGTCCGCGGCGCTCGGGCCCTCGGATTCCACGGGGGCGGCCTCGGCGACGTTCTCGTTGAAGGCGACCTCGGCAGGCCGCCGGGTTGCCTGGCGGAAGCGCTGGCGGCAGACGTTGTGGGCAATCGCGATCAGCCAGTTCTGGGGCTTCTGCGGCCGCTCGCCGCGCTGGAACGCGCGGTAGGCATTGAGGAAGGTGGTCTGGGTCACGTCCTCGGCGTCAGCAGGGTTGCGAAGAACCGCGAGCGAGTAGCGGTAGACGTCCCCGGCGTGGCGCCGGTAGATGCGCTCGAAGGCGCGGTCGGTCAAGCGCGCCCGCGGCGCGAGGAGCGGCGTCATCGACTACTAGTGCGGCCTTTCGTAACGTTGCACCCGAAACGTGTTCATCGGTCAGGCGGCGAGCTTGAGGTTGGTGGTTGCGGTTCGGCGTTGGCGGCGTTTGGCGGCTTCGAGCTTTCGGCGTGCTCGCTCGGCGGGGCTGTTGCG
>JBBRYK010000076.1:0-13633 GCA_038237665.1 Gaiellales bacterium
ATCTCGCGCCGCTTGCGCGCCTCGGCTCACCGCGCACCTGGACCGTCGCGCGCGGACGGCTCGCCGTCGTCGAATACGACGTTCGAGCTGCCTGTCTCGTCGAGCTATGCGTCTCGACGGCCGGTCTGAGGAAGCTGCGGCTGCCCCGGGTCCGCGTCCAAGCGCCACGGCGGGGCGGCGGCATCGCGTCGGCGGCTGCGGCTTGGCCCGTTCTTGCCGTGGGCAGAAGGGTGACGGCGGCCGACATCGCCCGGATCAGCCCGCCGTTCCGGCACGAGCGCCAGGCGCCCTCGCCGAGTTACCCGATCGCGCCCTCGAGGCTCGCCCTCCTGCTCGAGGTCGCCGCCGGGGTGCTCGCCGTGGCCGGCGCTCTGCTGCTGGGCCGGCAGGTTGCCCTGCACGCCGGGGCGCGCAGGCGCCGTGCCGAGCAGCGCAGCGAGCACGCGCTCGCGCTCGCGCTCGTGCGCGAGGCCGAGACCCGACCCCAGGCCGACCGCCGGCGCGCGCTCGGCTGGCTTGCCGGGCTCCTCGGCCCCCGGGACGAGCGTCTCGCTGGTGCCGCCCGCCGTCTGGCCTGGTCGAGGCGCGCGCCGGTGCCGGCCGAGCTCTTGGAGCTCGTGACGGAGGTCGCTCGGGAGCTCGAGCCGTCGTGAACGTGATCCCGCTCGCAGACGCCAGATCCCTGCGCCCCGCCGTCGTCCGGACCCGGATCGTGGGGATCCTGGCGGCGCTCGCCCTGGCCGGTGGGATCGTCGCCGCGGCGCTGGCGGTCCGCGACCCGCATCTGCAGACGATCGTTCCTCTTCCTGATCACGCGAACGCGATCCTGGTGCTCGACGTCTCCGCCAGCATCTCCGACGACACCTACTCGCGCATCGGCGCGACGCTCGCCTCGCTCGTGCGCAGCGAGGGCCGCTACGGGCTCGTGGCTTTCTCCGACCAGGCTTACGAGGCGCTGCCACCGGGTACTCCGGCCGCAGATCTCAAGCCCCTCGTGCGCTTCTTCACCCTGCCGCCGCAGAAGAGGCCGGGCTTCGCGCAGACATTTCCGCGCAACCCCTGGGAGGACGTCTTCACGGCCGGGACGCGCATCTCCGCAGGGCTCGAGCTGGCGCGCCGGATCTCCCTGGATGACCGGATTCGGCGCCCCACGGTCGTCCTCGTCAGCGATCTCGACGACGACCCGCAGGACCTGCCGAGGCTGATCTCCGTGACCCTCGCCTTCCGCCGCGACCACATTCCGCTACGCGTGATCGCGCTCAACCCCGGCCTCGGCCAGGTGGCTCTCTTCCGACGCCTGATCGGCCGCGGCAGTCCGATCGTGCAGGCCGGCTTGCCCGGCCCCGGTCCGGAGCCGCACAACAGCACGCCCTTCCCCTGGAAGGCCGTCTCGCTCGCGCTGCTCGCAGCGGCGCTGCTCGCCGCGTGGGAGCTGTGGGCACCAAGGCTCGACTGGGCCGCGGAGAGAGCCTCGTGAGCACCCCCGTGATCCCCGACCAGGAGGGTTGGGATCGCTGCAACCGTCCTCCGGTGTCGCGTCAGCCGGAGGTTGCTCCATGAGACTCCTAGGCTCCCTGGCCGCGCTCGTGCTGCTCGCCCTGGCTGCGGCTGTGGCGCTCCTTGCCGCCGATATTCGCGGCTGGGAGCGCACCATGCGGAGCGACGACGCGCGCTTCGCCGTGGCACCGGCGGCTGCGAGCTGGCAGAGCCGCTCCGTCGTGCCGTTCCGGGTCGCGGAGCGCCTGCTCGGCCTGGGGGACGACGTTCGAGCAAGACGCGCGTTCCAGCTCTTCCAGGCGACGGCGGCCGTCCAGGTGCGCCTCGACGACGCGCTCGAGGCGACGGCCCGGCGGGCGCACACCGAGGATGCCCTCGCGGTGGTCGGCCGCGGCCACGACGCCTCGCTCGCCTCCAGGGCGGACGTCCTGCTCGGCATCCTCGAATTCGGAGATCTCGCACGGGGCGGGGGTGCCGACCAGAGCCAGGCGGAGGCCACGTTCTCCGACTTCGAGAACGCCGTGCGCGCCGACCCGGCCAACGAGAACGCGAAGTACGACCTCGAGCTCGCCCTCCGGCTTCTGGCCGCAAACGGCGTCCGTCCCGGTGCCACCGGGGGTCCCGGCCATCGCCCCTCCGGCAAGCGCGGCGGCGCCGGGACACCGGGACGCGGATACTGAGCATGAGCGCGTCGTTCACCTTCCTCACCCCGCTCGCGGCGAGCGTCGCCGTTGCGATCGTTCTCCCGCTCGCCGCTCTCGCACTCGGCGCCGCCCGGGTGCGGCGAGTACGTGCGGCGCTCTCCCTTCGGTCGCCGCAGAGCGCAAGCAATCGGCTCGGCCTGCTCGCCTGCGGGTGGCTCGTAGCCGCTCTCGCCGTCGCCGCGGCGCAGCCCGCGGTCCTGCGCGAGTCGCGCGCCCGAACGCGGAGCGACGTCGAGGTGCTGTTCGTGATCGACGTCTCCCGCTCGATGGCCGCCTCCAGAGGACGTCTTGGCCCGACGAGACTCGAGCGGGCGGTAGTCGCAGCGAAACGGTTGCGCGCCTCGGTCGGCGATGTCCCGAGCGGGATCGCGACTCTCACTGACCGTGTCCTGCCAAATCTCTTCCCCGTGCCGGACGTGCCGACCTTCGACACCACGCTCGAGCGAGCGGTCGCCCTGGAGGCGCCGCCGCCGCGGCAGGTTGCAGTCCGGGCGACGACGCTCGCCGCGCTCGCAGCCGTCCCGAACTCGGGCTACTTCGCTCCCTCCGCCCGCACGCGCGTGATCGTCCTCCTGACTGACGGCGAGACGCGTCCGATCGATGCGAGTGCAATCGGGGGCGCGCTCGCGGGCACCGGGTTCCTCGCGGTGCGGTTCTGGCGGGACGGCGAATCTGTCTTCAACGGAGCCGGTCGAGCCGAGCCAAGCTACAGGCCGGACGCGAGCGGTTTGCCTGAGCTGCGCTCGCTCGCCTCCGCCGCCGGCGGAAGGGCGTTCGACGAGAGCGATCTTCGCGGCGCGTTCGCCGCCCTGCGCGAGGCTGTCGGAGAGGGGCCAACCGTTGTTGCGCCCGGCCGGCGCCCCGGCAGGACGGCGCTCGGGCCTTACATCGCACTCTCTGCGCTTGCACCTCTCGCATTCCTCGTCGCCCGGCGCGGGAATGGATTCGGCGAGAGGCCACGCAGGCCATCTATGATCGGTGCCGGATGACGAAGCGGGAGCGCCAGCGCCCGGCAACTCCCGCGGCGCTCGCGCTTGTCCTGTTGCTGCTCACGGCCGGCATCGCACTGGCCGCAGCCCGGGCCGGCGTCGGAGCCGATCCCGCGAACGTTGGTTGGGGCGGCTTCGGGAACACGCCGGACGAGAACCGCCACTCGCCGCTGACGCAGATCGACCCGCGCAACGTCGACCAGCTCGGCCGCGTCTTCACTGTTGACTTCCGCAAGATCGATGCGACGGTCAGGCGGGGCCAGCAGTCGTATCCGGTCGAGCTCGGCGGCGTGCTCTACATGACGACGAACAACGACAACGTCTGGGCGCTCGACGCGACGAAGGGCGAGGTGAAGTGGCGCTGGCAGCCCGACAACGTCGCCGTCTTCAACAACTTCGGCATCGTCGCCAACCGCGGCGTCGCCGTCTGCGACGGCAAGGTGTTCCTGCTGACGCTCGACATGACCATCGTGGCGCTCGATCAGCAGACCGGAAAGCTGATCGCGCGCGTCCCCATCGCTCGGGCCGTCCCGGGCGCCTCCTCCAACTACGGGTACTCGGAGACGAGCGCGCCGATCTGCGCCGACCATCACGTGATCCTCGGCGCGGCCGGCTCCGAGTACGGCGTCCGCGGCTTCGTGATGGCCTACGACACGAACCTCGCTCCCGCGTGGCCGAACCCGTTCTGGACGGTTCCGCCGTCCCTGCGCGGCTGGCGGCACCTGAGCCGGGTCGTCGGCGGGGGCGTCGTCTGGACTCCGACGACCGTCGATCTCTCGACCCACACGCTCTACTTCGGCACCGGCTCCGCGACGCCGCTCTACTACCCGGCGTTCCGTCCGGGCTCGAACCCCCGCGCCGATTCGCTGATCGCGGTCGACCTGAGGACGGGGAAGATGAGGTGGTGGCAGCAGCAGATGGCGCACAACGAGTGGTCGTACGACACCGCGCAGCCGCCGCTCGTCTACACGGCGAAGATCGGTGGCAAGAAGCGTCGCATCGTCTCGGTCGCGACGATGGAGGGCGTGTGGTTCGCCTACGACGCGGCGACGGGCCAGCCGATCTACCAGCGCGTGAAGGTGATCGACCGCACCGAGCACCCCTCGCTCCAGCCCGGCAAGCTCGTGCCGGTCTATCCGTCGTCGCTCGGAGGTCTGAACTACTCGCCGGCCTCGTACGACCCGCACACGAACTACGTTTTCAACGCGGCGGCCGAGACCGCGTCGCTGCTCATCCAGGCGAAGCTGACGCCCACGCAGAAGAAGCGAAAGCTGCTCCAGGGAGACGTCTTCCTGGGACTCGAGAACGGCGATTTCGGCTCCGTGCTGCCCGGTTGGCGCGATCATGGGTCGATCAGCGCGATCGACGTCGGGACCGGGCGCCAGGTCTGGAAGATCCGCACTCCCGAGCCCGAGCGGGGCGGCGTCACGACGACCGAGAGCGGCCTGGGCTTCGCCGGCGGGGGCGACGGCGTCCTGCGTGCGTTCGACCTGAAGACCGGCAAGGTGCTGAAGACCTTCCAGACCGGAAACCAGATCGCTGCCGGCCCTTCGATCTACGCGGTCGACGGCAAGGAGTACCTCGCCATCACCTCCGGAGGCACGCCGACGTCCTCGGGAGGCGGTACCGCCAGCCAGCTGCAGGTCTTCGCGCTCGGGGGCTCGCAGACCCAGTCCCCGCCGCCGAAGCTGCCACTGCGCCTCGATCCGGCTGATCGTTCCCTGGTCGTGACCGTCGGCGCCGCCGCTCCGGGCTCCCCGGCTCGTGCACGCCGACCGGCCCCGGCGACGACTGCCCTCGGCGCCGCCCGCATCTCCACCGGCTCGGCGCTCGCGATTCGGCCGTGGGACGCGAACTCGTCCAACGAGCAGGACGCCGCCGGGCGCGTCACGCTGGGCTCGACGCCCGTGAAGGGCGTCCGCTTGCGCGTCGACGGCTACACCCTGCCGGCCGCGACCGCTGCGGACGGGAGCTTCCACTACGCCGTCGACATCACCATGGCGCGACGCCACCGGGTCGCGGTCGCGGATTCCGGCAGGGCGTCCGTCAGGGGGCGTACGTTGAGCGACGCAGAGCGCCAGGCGCTCCGGGGCGTCACCGCCGGGTTCAGCGTCGGCTACGCCATCGACCGCGTGACCGTGCGGGTCCAGAAGAACGGCACCGTCCTCGTCTCCGGCCGCGTCCACGACACGGCCGGGACACCGCCGCCGCGGGTCTCGCTCTTCACCTACCAGCTGAGCGGACGGATCACCGACTCGGCCGGCAAGCCGGTCGAGGGCGCGGTCGTCGTCACGAGAACGCAGGATCGTCAGTTCTGGACGTTCTCCTCGGCCTCCAACGCGGACGGCCGGTACACGTCGTTCTTCCCGGCCTCGGACGAGGAGGGCTCGGACCCGGTCCCGATCACGGTGCAGGTCGCGTCAGGGGCGACGCTCTACGTCTCGCCGGCCGTCGTCACCGTTCCGTTCCCCGCGCTGCGAAGCTCCGTCATGAACATCCAGCTCCCGGCAAGCGGGCCTCTCGTCGTGCCGAAGCCGACCGCCGTGGCGACAGCGGTCTACGAGGGGCTCGTCGTCGGCGTCACCGGTCCGGGAGGCGTGATCAAGCCTCTCTCGGAACGGTGGCCCGACGCGCGCGGCAGCCTCTCGATGGTCCTGCCTGCGAGCGTGCGCGGCAAGACGCTTCGCTTCTGGGAGAACCAGCGCCGCTTCTCCTCGGGGTTCGGCGCTCGTCCGGGTGGGCTCGTCGATCTCCGCTCCTGGCCGCAGTCGCTTCCGCCCGCGGTCGCCGCCGGTCTCGCGAGGCTCGTCGTCCCGAAGCGCTGAGCGCCGCCTCCGGCGCCCGGCGCGTCAGTCAGCGTCGGCGCGAGGCCCAGTAGACGTAGCGGGAGAGCGACCGGATCTCGGCCGGCTTCAGCACGTCGCTGAACTTCGGCATGACGCCGAGCCCGGTGCCGCCGCCGCGCGTCAGCTGAAGGACGATCTTCGCGTACGGCGGTTTCAGCTTGTTCAGGTTCGGCCCGATCCGGCCGCGGGTCTTCGCGTCCGCGAGCGTGTGGCACTGCCCGCATCGCACCTGGACGAACGGCCGCCAGCGGGCGAGCTCCTTCTTCGTCGGGGCGGGCGGCGCGCCCGCCGTCCTCGCGCCGACGACCGCGCTCGAGGCCAGCGCGGCGGTGAGAACGAAAGCAGCGACGAGAGCTGCACGCCTCATCCCGGTAGCGTAACTGTTGCGAGTTCGCTTGGCACGTCTGCTGCAAGCCTGGAAGGGTAGTCGGCGAGGTCGACCGGCTCGCCCGGCACGGCCGGGGTCCGCGAGAACGCGTAGAGCTGCGACTCCCAGAAGGACACGCGCTTCCCCCGAGTCGACGGCGGCAGGACGAACTCGAAGTGCCCCTTCTTGTCGGCCCAGCGCGCGGAGATCGGCCGGATCGGGCGGCCGTCGCGGGCGACCCCGATCAGGACCCCTTCGTACACGGCTCCCGAGTAGGTCGTCGGGTCGACGGGTGCGAGCAGCAGTCCCTTGCGCGGCAGCTTGAAGTCGACGCGGGCGCTCTTCAGCTTGGCGAAGAAGACGAGCTCCCGGTTCCGGATGCTGTACAGCGCGTCGCCGACGGCGACGCGCACGTTGAAGCCGACGGGGTCGGCGTCGCCACTCGGATAGAAGATCGAGTCGTAGCTCCCGTCCGTGGCCGAGCGAGGCGAGACTGTCCAGAGGTTGCCGTCGACGCTCTTCGTGGAGACGACCGCTCCGCTGATCGGCCGGCCCGACCCATCGAGGACCTTTCCGGAGAGACGGTAGGAGTAGAGCACGACGGCGGGGGGCGCCTTGCTGTTCGTGAACGTGGCGCGGCCGGTGACGACCACACCGCCGGAGCGTGCTTTCGCCTTCAGCTCCGAGAGGGTGAAGTAGACGTTCAGGCTGGCCTGCGCACGACGCAGTTCCTTCTGCTCCCGAGGGGTCAGCGATCGTCCGCCCACCTTCGCGTCGCGCACCCCGCTCACGAAGAGCCGGTAGCGGTTCGGCACCGTGTTGTCGAGCGTGTAGTCGAAGCCCCCGTCGGCCCCGGTCGGGTCGGGGAGGTCGAAGTCCTCGACGCTCAACCGGGCCCCGCTCACGGGCTTGCCGTTCAGGCGCACGCAGCCGTGGACGAGGGTCTGGTTGTCGCTCACCAGCTGCCACTCGTGAATCGGATAGAGCGTGCGAACCGCGATCGCGGCTCCCGTGCCGGCCGACTTCGGGCACGGCTGGGTGGGGCGCGGTGGCGCTGTCGTCGTGGGCGCCGACGATTTGCCCTTCGACCCACACCCGGCGAGGACCACGGCGCCGAGCGCCGAGACGAGGAAGAGGGCGCCCGGCCGAAACCGGGCGCCCTCGATGGTCGGAATCGCGGCCAAGAGCGCTAGTGGATGAGCTTCGCTCCGGCCTTCGTCACGACGTAGGTCTTGTTGCCGAGCTTGATGGTCGGCTTCGAGCCCTTCTTCGTGACGTTGAAGTAATCCCACTGGCCGCCGATGGCATGGCCAGCGATCCCGCAAACGATCGCGTACTGGCCGGCCTTCGAGGCCACGAACGAGAAGAACTGCGTACCGGACGTGATGCCCGCCTGCGGACGTGGGCTGGCGGAGCCCTGGAACGCCGGCTGCTGGTTCCGCAGCTTCTTGATTCCGGCGGTAGTCGTGACGATCGCGCTGTGCGGGCTCTGGATCGCGAGGTTCTTGTAGGTCACCTCGATCTTCGAGCCCACCGGCACGTTGACCGTCATGCCGCCACGGTTGAAGCCGTTGAAGTTGAGGCCGCCGCCCGCAGGGCCGCTGGCCGCCTGGAGCACCAGGTTGTAGGTGTTCGGCGCATTGCCGAACGTCAGGAACTGGACGCCCGCCTGCCGCACCGGAGCGGCTCCGCCGGCCGCCTTGAGACGCGGCTGCTTGAACTGCTTCTTGCTCCCGCCGAGGCCGAACACCATCACCTTCGTGGCGATACCTCCGAAGGAGGACGTGAACGTCCCGCCGATCGGGATGGCCAGGTACTCCTTGCTGCCCACGGTGTAGATCGTGGGAGCCGAGGAGATCTGAGCGCCGGTCTGGAAGTGCCAGAGCAGCTTCCCGGTCTTGGAGTCGAACGCCCTGAGGACGCCGTCGCCGCCGCCCACGAAGGCGATGCCCGTGGCGGTGGTCGTGACGCCGCCGCGCTCGGGCTCCGGCGTCTTCTTCTTCCACGCGATCTTGCCGGTGTTCAGGTCGATCGCCGCGACGCCGCCGTAGTCGTGGCGGCCCTTGGGCGTCGTCCCGAAGCCGTTGATCGCGCCCGTGTCGACGTCACCGCGAACCCGGGCCTTGTCGACCTGCGAGGCCGATTTCGCCTGGATCAGCACCGATGCAGACTCGACCGTCGCCTCGTAGGCGTAGTTCAGGCTCGGGTCGTAGGAGCCGGGCGAGTAGTTGACGCCGCCGAGTGCGGACGGATAGATCGTCACCGGCTTGCCCTTCTTCAGCCGCGGGTGCTCGACCCGGTCGACGACCTTGACCCGCTCGTAGATGGGCTGACCGGTCTTCGCGTCGTAGGCGAACCAGACGCCTTCCTTCGTTGCGACCGAGACGACGCGCCGCGTCTTGCCCTTCACCTTGGCGTCGTAGATCAGCGGAGACTGCGCCGTGTCGTAGTCCCACTCGTCCTTCGTCAACTGCTGCCGCCACCAGCGCTCCTTGCCCGTCTTCAGGTCGACGGCGATCAAGGCATCGACCTTGGGGTTCGTGCCCGGTCGCAGCGAGGCGAAGAAGTCGGGCGAGGGGTTCGACGAGCTGAAGTAGACGGTGTCGGTCTGTGTGTCGATACCCGGGCTCATCCAGACGGCGCCACCCCCGTGGAAGCGTCCGAACCGGCGCCAGTCCTGCCCCTCCGGCGGGACGTTCCAGTGCGGCGCAGACCAGGCCGGCTTCAGGTCCGGCGTGTAGGCCATGAAGAACCCGCGGACGCCGTTGTCGGCACCGGAGCTGCCGATCAGCAGCCGGTTCTTGTAGAAGACCGGCGCCATCGTCTCGTAGTAGCCGAACTCGGGCCTGGCCTGCTTGATCGACTTGTAGATGTAGACCTGCTTGACGAGCTTGCCCGTCTTCGCGTTGATCGAGATGATTCGCATGTCGAGCGTCAGCAGGTAAAGCTTGCCCGCTCCGTAGGCGACGCCGCGGTTCGTGTTCAGGCCGAAGTTCTTGAACGGCCCGATTGCCGAGGGCTTGAAGTGCCACTTGACCTTGCCCGTGACGCCGTTGATCGCGAACACGTGGTCGAAGGGCGTCGTCACGTACAGCGTCCCGTTGACCGCGAGGGGGTAGGACTCCTCACCGAACGGGATCGTCGGATCGATCTTGTGCATGTCGACCGTGAAGATCCGGCCGAGCTGGCCGATGTTGGACGGCGTGATCTGCGTGAACGGGACGTTCCGCGTCTGGTCGAAGCTGTACCCGAACGTCGTCCAGTTCCCTGAGCCGCTGGCGGCGTGGCCACCGCGGCTCGCGGAGACCGTACCGGCGCCGGCTGCGACCACGAGCCCCGCGGCGACCAGCGCGTACATCCGCCGGCGGAGACGAGGGACGGTGGATCTCATCTGACCTCCCTTGAATCGATTGCCTGGCTCCAAGGACGGCGCGAACCGCGTCGCAACCGCTTCCGCCGGGACCTTACTGCGTCTCGACCGAAGTCGCTGGAGAAAATCTCCCGGAGCGCGAGCAGCAGGGCGAGCGCAGCGGCCGCCGCCGCCGCGAACGGCGCGAGCGCCGTTCCGGCCGGCTCGAACCCTCGTTTGGCGGATCGGCCGGGACCGAGCAGCGCCCGGGCGGCCGCGGCCGCCCGGGTGAGTGAGTGCTCGCCGAAGACGCGCCCGCCGACCGCGTCTGCCAGCCGGCGCATCGTCTCCGGGGCCTGAGGGTCGGGCCTGTAGCCCTGCTCGAGCCTGCGGCCGTCGTAGATCCCCTCGTTCACGTTGCCGATCCGGACAAAGACGGCCTTGATACCCGCCCTTGCACGGAAGGCGCGCCTGAGGCCGGCCAGCGGGAACGGCCGGCTCTGGCCGTCCGTGAGTACGATCACGAGCCGGCTCTTCACCCCGTGATCGAAGTAGTTCCCCGCCAGGAGCGCGGTCAGCGGCTGGTAGGTCGTCGCGACGACGTTCTGGTCCTCGGGCGGCGGCTGGTCGACCTCGATCGAGCGCTCAAGGGTGGCAGCGAAGGCCTCGGGGTCGCTCGTCGGGAACAGGTGCGGGAGTAGCCGGTCGGTCAGCGAGGCGAGCCCGCTCGGGACGTCGCCGAGAGAGTCGCGGATGAGGCGGGCGGCCTCGATCGCCCGAGTGATCCGCGTCCGGGCGCCAGGGCCGGCCGAGGCGAGCATGGAGCGCGATGTGTCGACGACGAAGTACGCCTGCGTGCCGGCGCGGACGAGACGCGCGTGGCGCGTGCGAAGAACCGGCTGGGCGGAGGCAAACGCGAGCAGAGCCGTCGTCAGCGCGAGCACGAGCGGCGTCCAAGGCCGCGATCCGGTCGGCACGGGTAGGCCGAGGGCGCGCGCGGCGGCGCGGGCGCGCCGCCGGCCCTGGGCGTGGGCGGCGAGCGCGACGAGCCCGGCGAGTCCGACGAGCGCGCCGAGTGGGCTCGCGAAGACGAGCTGCGCCGCGACCGGCATCAGGCCCCTAGTGCTCCGTTCCAGAAGTCACGCGCGCCCTGGCGGCTGCAAGGCGGCGCCGGATCTGCGTCCTCAGTCGCCCCGATATGTCTGCATATCGAGGCTCCCTGCGTCCTTGCCCGGCTTGCTTTTCGCTCGCCAGGATCATCACGCGACTTCTGAAACGGAGCACTAGCCACTCAGTACCCGCCGCCGGGTCTGGAGAAGCCGGCGCCGTTTGCCCCCGTGCCGACCCCGCCTCCGGATGCCGCTGCACCGCCGGAACCCTTCTTCGGCCCGAGCAGGCGCAGCAGCAGCTCGAGGTCGTAGCGTCCCTCTGACGCTCGCGGGTCGGCCCGGATCGCGATCCGGAACTCGGCGAGGCTCTTGCCGATGTGGAGGAGCTCGTTCTCCTTGTCGTAGAGCGAGTCCTCGAAGTCGAGGACGCCGAGCATCGTTGCCGCCCGCGCCTTACGCACCGGATCGGCGTCTCGCAGCTCCACGGCGGCGAGATCGCTCTCGGCCTCCGCCGTCGCCAGGAGCTCGTCGGCTCCCTTGCTGGCCCCCTCGGCGAGCGGCCTGCTGAGCCTGAAGAGCTCGACTGCCTGGCGGAACCGGATGTCGTCCCCGACGCCGAGCAGCGAGCGCGCCGCCCGCGCCTGCAGCGAGTGGGAGACCTGCCATGCGGGAGCCTCGAAGCTCCTCGCCGTCAGCCGTGCGTCGCCGCCTCGCGCAACAGCCGGCCAGTTCCAGAGCTCGGTCTCGAGCAGGCTGAGCGATGCCGCCGCGGCGGCCAGGAGCGCCGCCGCCAGGACGAGGATGACCCGGCGCCGGCTCATCCCGAAGTCGCCTCGGCTGCCGGAAGGGGTAGCCGTGCTGACCACGCCTCGTGGAGCGCAAGCGCGACGAGCAGCAGGCCGGCGGCGACGATCAGCCCGAGCGGAGCGCCGGTCGCGAGCGCTCGTATTCGCGGCGGTCGCGCCAGCGGAGGCTCCGGTGCCTGCTCGACACTCCCGAGCCCGTGTCCGAGGGCGTGCTGGAACACCGCGAGGTCGCCGGGCGAGGGCGACAGCCCGACCACCCGGAGCGGGATCCGGTCGCGGACGTAGCCGCCCAGGAGGCTCTCGAGGACCGGGATGTCTCGGTAGTCGTCGGCGAGGTCGCTGATCAGCACGACGTAGGGCCGCACTACGTGCTGGGCGCGGATGACCTGCCGGGCGAGCAGGAGCCCCGTCGAGATCCGCGTCCCGCCCGTGAAGGCATCGGTCCAGGGATTGGAGGGGAAGGGACGGTCCGCGACCGTATAGCTCGGATAGCCCGGGATCGGCTTCGCGTCCTTGAGGGGGGTGAAATAGCGCAGGAGCGGCGTCAGCTCGTTGGCCCGCGTGCCGGGCGGAAACGCCTGGTAGGCGACGTCCGAATAGAGGATGAGCCCGAAGTGATCGCGCGTGGAGGCGAGTTTCGCGAGCGTGTCCGCGATCTGGCGGAACGTGGTCGGATCGATGCTCGAGGAGACGTCGAGGAGGACGATGCCGCTGGCTCGAGCGGGGATAAAGCTGCGCCGGACGTCGCGCCGACCGAGCGCGAGCAGGACAGACGAGGCGGCAAGCGCGACCACCGCCGCACCGATCGCGAAGCGGACGAGCGCCGTCCGGCGCCCCTCGGCCCTCGCCCAGTGGAACCACGCGAGCGGCACCGCTCTCATGCGGAGTCTCCGCCTCTCCGCTCGACGCGGTCCGCGAGCGTCTCCAGTGCCGCCGGCGCAGGGCGATCCGGCGACCAGGCGAGCTGCGCCGCCTCGTCCGGAAGCCCTCCCGCGACCTGCCCACGCAGGACGCGTGCCAGCCTGTCGAGGGCGAGCCGCCGCTCGCGCGGAGGCCCGGCCGCGGCGGCGTGACGGACGATCGCGAGCGCGCGCTCGAGCGGCCCTAGCCTCGAGACCCGCCGCGCGGCAGGCGCGCCTCTGCGTCGCAGCGCGAGAGCGAGGCACGCCAGGGCTCCGAAAGCGCAGAGGGCGGCTCCGCCGAGGACGAGCCACTTCGCCCGACCAGGGGAGACGCCATAGCCAAAAGCGGGCAGCGGGCGCAGCCGGATCCGGAAGCGGGGTTTGAGCCGGTCAGCCGGCGTCAGCAGCGATCGCACGTGCAGGGTGGGCCAGACCGCCGCGGCAGATCGCGCCTGACCGGCGGCTCGATAGGTAACGGCGCTCGGCGCAAAGCGGAAGGCGCGCGTCGCGCCTTCGCTCCGAGGAAGGCACGAGGGCCTGAGGCAGCGAAGCGGCACTTCGAGGCGAAGGCGTCCGGAGCCGGCGCTGCTGCGACGCACGGGGCCGTCCGGGAGGTAAGGGCGAAAGCGTCCGCGCAGAGCTACCGAATCGGGGTCGACGCGGGCGGGATCGAGACGAACGTCGACGATTGCGCGAACGGCTTCGCCGAACCCTGCGGCTGCCGGCGAGAGCCGTGCCTGCACGCTCAGCGGCGAGCCGGCCGTCCCCGCGCGGGCCGTGACGGCGAGCGCGGCGAGTGCGATTGCGGCGGCCCTCACCACGCGCGACCCTGGACCGCCTGGCGTGCCGCCGCCCAGACGAGGAATGCCGCCAGCACCTCCTCCTGGCTGCTCGACGAGACGAGGACCGGATCGAGCGGCAGCCGCTCGAACATCGCGAGTAGGGTGCGGAGCGCCTGCTCGTTCTCGGCGGCTCGCGCGCGTGCACGGGCGCGCGACATCCGGATGCGAGCGACCTCGCCGCTCGCAGGGTCGGCGAGGGGGACAAGCACTCCGGCAACATCC
>JBBRYK010000077.1:0-13527 GCA_038237665.1 Gaiellales bacterium
CGAGCGAGCTGCTTGCCTTCACCGGCATGGTGATCCTCCTGGGCAGGGAGATTGGGCTTCGACAACTCAGATCGTCTCTGCTCAGGCGGACATCACTAGCCGCCCGACAGCGTCGCGGGCAGTGCTACTGAAAGATCCGGGTTAGCCGGCGACCTGCGTCCGGACCCAGTCCTCGAGGCCGCCGCGCTCGAGCAGGTCCTGCATGAACGGCGGCAGGGCCGGCGTCTCGAACGGAACACCATCGACGGAGATCGTGCCGCTGCCGTCGATCTCGATCGTCGAGCCCGGTTCGGCGGCCGCCACTGCCTCGGCGTTCAGGAACGCCGGTAGGCCCAGGTTGATGCAGTTGCGGTAGAAGATCCGCGCGAAGCTCTCGCCGACGAGCGCCCGGACGCCTGAGGCCTTCATCGCCTGCGGAACGTGCTCGCGCGAGCTCCCGGCCCCGAAGTTCGGGCCGGCGACGAGCACCGTGTCGCCGACGAGCTGATCGCGCAGCGCCGGGTCGAGTCCTTCGAACAGGTATCGGGTCATCTCCTCGACGTCGGTGACGTTCAGATAGGCGCCCGGATAGAGCACGTCCGTGTCCACGTTCGCCTCGCGGATCACGACCGCCCGCCCGGAGACCTTCATGCCGGCACCGGGTCGAGGATCCCACTCGGCTCCACGATCTCGCCGGCGACCGCGGCCGCCGCAGCCACCCAGGCGTTCGCGAGGTAGACCTCCGCCTCCGGCGAGCCCATCCGGCCCCGAAAGTTGCGGTTCGTCGTCGTAATCGCCGCTTCACCCCCGGCCAGGACACCCGACCCGCCACCGAAACAGGCGCCGCACGTCGGAGTCGAGACCATCGCGCCCGATTCGACGAACACGTCCAGCAGCCCCTCCGCCATCGCCTCGCGGTAGATCGCCTGCGTCGCCGGGACGACGATCGCGCGCACCCCGGGCGCGAGCCGCCGTCCGCGCAGCACGTCCGCGGCCTGGCGGAGGTCGGTCATCGTTCCGTTGCCGCAGTTGCCGATGTAGACTTGGTCGATCCTGCGACCGAGCGCCTCCGCGACCGGCACGACGTTCTCCGGCGAGTGAGGGAGCGCAATCAGCGGCGGCGTCGAGTCGAGATCGATCTCGACCCGCTCAGCCAGCTCGGCGCCGGGGTCCGTTCGCTCGACGGGCCACGTTCGATCCGTTCGGCCCTCGAGGTACCGGCTGATCGTGTCGTCGGCCGGGAACAGGCCTGTCTCGGACCCAGCCTCGACCGCCATGTTCGCGACGGCGAGCCGCTCGTCCACGGTGAGCACCTCGGCGCCCGGCCCCACGAACTCGAGGACGTGATTCGTCCCGCCGGCCGCCCCGAGCTGCGCGATCACGGCGAGGATGATGTCCTTCCCCGTCACGAACGGGCGGCGCTCGCCCGTGATCTCGACCTGGATCGTTCCGGGCACCACCTGCCAGAACTGTCCGGTGGCCAGACACGCCGCGATGTCGGTCGAGCCCAGTCCCGTCCCGAACGCGCCCAGCGCGCCGAGCGTGCAGGTGTGCGAGTCGCCGCCGGCGATCACGTCGCCCGGGAGGACCCAGCCGTCCTCGACCAGGACCGCGTGTTCGATCCCGCCCCTGCCCTGCTCGTAGAAGGTGACACCCTGATCGGCAGACCACTCGCGCAGGAGCTTCTGCAGCGTGGCGGACCGCGCGTCCTTGGCCGGGACGAAGTGGTCCGGGATGACGACCACCCGCGCGGGGTCGAAGACCTTCTCGGCCCCCATCTTCGCCATCGTCCGGAAGGCGATCGGGCCTGAGACGTCGTTCGTCATCACCAGGTCGCAGGAGACCATGACGACGTTCCCCGGAACCACCGAATCCGGATCCTCCGTATGCGCGCGGAGGATCTTCTCGGTCAGCGTCTGTGGCATCGCAACCAGCGACGATACTACCGCCGTAGTGAAGGAACAACGGAACGCCGGCCTACCCACCACCGTCGTCGGCAGCTACCCGCAGCCGGACTGGCTGATCGACCGGGCGGCGCTCGGGAGCCGTCTGCCGCCGCGAGTCCGCGCCATGGAACTGTGGCGCGTCGCCCAGGAGCACCTCCAGGAGGCTCAGGACGATGCGACGCTGCTGGCGATCCGCGACCAGGAGCGGGCCGGCGTCGACGTGATCACGGACGGGGAGATTAGGCGCGAGAGCTACTCGAACTGGTTCGTCAACGCCCTCGCCGGAATCGACCTCGACAACCCCGGCGTCGCTCTCGACCGGACTGGGAAGGAGAACCCGGTCCCGCGCGTCGTCGGTCCGGTGGGCCGCGCCCGTCCCGTCGAGGTTCGCGACGTCGAGTTCCTGCGGGCAAACACGGACCGCCGCATCAAGATCACGCTCCCCGGCCCCTTCACGATGACGCAGCAGGCCCAGAATGACCACTATCCCGATCAGCGCAGCCTCGCTCTCGATTTCGCCCGCGCGGTCGCGGAGGAGATCCGCGACCTCTTCGCCGCCGGGGCGGACATCGTCCAGATCGACGAGCCGTACCTGCAGGCCCGACCCGAGGCGGCCTCGCAGTACGCGCTCGAGGCGATCGATCTGGCTCTCACGGATGCACCCGGCGAGACCGCTCTGCACACGTGCTTCGGCTACGGCCACGTCGTCCACGACAAGCCGTCCGGCTACCCCTTCCTCGCGGAGCTGGACGCCTGCGCCGCAGACGAGCTGTCGCTGGAGGCCGCTCAGCCCCGAGTCGACCTGCGGTTTCTCGAGCAGGTTCCGAGCAAGCGTGTCGCGCTCGGCGTCCTCGATCTCGCCACGCACGAGGTCGAGACGCCGGAGCAGGTGGCGGCAAGCGCCCGCGAGGCGCTGAACCACATCGACCGCGCCCGGCTCGTGCTCGCGCCCGACTGCGGGATGAAGTACCTGCCGCGCGACGTTGCCTTTGCCAAGCTCGAGGCTCTGGTCGAGGGTGCGAGTCTCGTCGCCGGCTAGATCCGGACGCTGTTCCGGGCGGCTACTTGATGCCGACCACCATCGAATCCGGGCCGACGAGGTGCTCGACGTACGTGTCTTTGAAGCCGGCAGCCTGCATCCAGGCCTGGCAGTCGGCGCCGGTGTAGTCGAAGCCGCCGGGCGTCTCGATCAGCATGTTCAGGCTCATCAGCAGGCCGAAGGTGTTCTCGCGGCGATCGTCGTCGATGATCGCCTCGTAGACGATCACGGCTCCATCGTCGGGCAGGGTCTCGTAGGCCTTGCCGAGGAGGGAGAGCTTCTCCTCGAGGGCCCAGTCGTGGAGGATGTGACCGAAGACGAAGACGTCCGCGCTCGGGAGCGGGTCGGCGAAGAAGTCGCCGGCGTGGAAGCTCGCGCGGTCGCCGAGATGCTCCTTGAACGGCGCCTCGACCGCTGGGAGGTCGAAGCCGATCAGGGTGAGGTGCGAGTGGCGCTCCGCGACCGCCGCAAGGACGCCACCCTCGGCGCAGCCGATGTCGGCGACTGTCCGGTACCGCTCGAACGGGAATTGCGCGGCGATCGCGTGGGCCGCGCCGGCGCTGAGCCCGGTCATCGCATGCAGGAACTGGCGCAACTGCTCGGGATCGGCGTAGAGCGCCTGGAAGAAGTCTCCGCCCGAGCGGACCTCGTTTTGCGGCTGCCCGGTCCGGAGCGCCTCGGTCAGCGAGCCCCAGAAGCCGTACAGCCGCGCGTTCGCCATCTCGAGCAGGCCGCCCAGGTAGGACGGCTTTCCGCGGTCGAGGAAGGTGTCGCTCGCGGGCGTGTTGGCGTAGAGGTCTCCGGTCCTTTCGAGCACGCCGAGGGCGACGAGCGCATCCAGGAAATCACGCGCACCGCGGCCGTGAAGCCCGAGCCGCGTCGTCAGCTCGTCGGCGTCGAGCGGGCCGGCGGCGAGTTGCGTGAAGACCCCGAGCTCCACCGCGGAGAGGAGCGTCTTCGACCCCCAGAACCCGAGGCCGAGTTGAAGGATGTGCTCGGGCGTGACCTGCGGTGTCGTCTCCAGGGGTGCGGACATCGGCTTCCTCCTTCGCTGCGTCCTCGACCTTCTTGACGCTCGTCGAGAAGGACGGGGATGTCGGACCAGCGCAACGGTAACCCATGAAGGTTCGCGACGCCGTGCGGCCTGTGCGCCGCTCGCTTCGCTAGCTCCGGCGGCGTCAGTCCGCAGAGCCCGGATTGGGTGTCCCGGCGGCTGCCTCGACCGTGGCGATGTCGTCGACCGTGCGGCTCAGCGTCGTCTCCTTCACGCCCAGGACGGCGATCACCCAGACGAGCACCGCGACGCAAGCCGAGGCGAGAAAAGCGGGGTGGAGGGCGTTGGCGAGGGCATCGCGCAGTCCGGGCGGAAGGCGACCGATCGACACTCCCGCTCCCCGGCGCGCGGCTGCGGGGAGGCCGTGGTTGACGATCGTCCCCATTGCGGTCACCCCGAGCGTCGCGCCCATCTGCCGGCTGAACTGCGTCAGCGCCGTGGCGGAGCCGATCCGCGCGCGGGGCACCGCATTCTGGACCGAGAGGACGAAGACCTGCATCATCGCTCCGATCCCGATTCCGGTGAGGACCATGTTGCGCGCTGCCTCCCGGCTCGTCGTGTGGACGTCCATGCGCCAGAGCAGGATCATCCCGGCGGCTAGGACAGGCGGGCCGAGCACGACGTTCCACCGATAGCGGCCCGTCCGCGAGACGAGCTGGCCGCAGAGGATCGAGGTCGCGACCGCACCGAGCATCAGCGGGGTGAGGACGACGCCGGACGAGGTCGCCGAGGATCCGATCACGCCCTGGACGAAGAGGGGGACGTAGGAGATCGTCGCGAACATGACCATCCCGACGAGTGCCATACAGGCGATGCTCGAGGCGACGATCGGGTTGCGGAGCACGTCGAAGGGGATGATCGGCTCGCGCACGCGCCGCTCGACGAGCGCGAAGGCGATCAGCAGGATTGCGGCGCCGCCGAGGGCGCCGAGGACGTGTCCGCTCGTCCAGGGGTAGTCGGTGCCACCCCAGACGAGCCCCAGCAGGA
Source organism: Gaiellales bacterium (assembly GCA_038237665.1). Taxonomy (GTDB): domain Bacteria; phylum Actinomycetota; class Thermoleophilia; order Gaiellales; family Gaiellaceae; genus JBBRYK01. The sequence continues at coordinate 5,006 of JBBRYK010000077.1, forward strand.
GCGCCGCGGTACCCGCCGCCAGTACGCCGGCGCCGAGCCAGTCGATCGAGTGCTGCTCCTGCGGGGCGCGTCGCGGCATCGTCAGCGAGATCACGATCAGGGCCAGGCCGCCGACCGGCAAGTTGACGAGGAACACCCAGCGCCAGGTCGTGTTGTCGACGATGAAGCCTCCGACCGCCGGCCCGATGATCGAGGACGCGGCAAACACCGCTCCGATCAGTCCCTGCCACCGGCCGCGGTCACGCGGCGGGACGATCGAGCCGATCACCGCGAGCGAGAGCGGGAAGAGCCCGCCGGCCCCGATGCCCTGGATCCCGCGGAAGATGACGAGCTCCGTCATCCCCTGCGCCAGGCCGCAGAGCGCTGAACCGATCAGGAAGACGACGATTGCGAACAGGAAGAGGTACTTCCGCCCGTAGACGTCGCCGAGCTTCCCGTACAGCGGGACACAGACGGTGGACGTCAGCATGTACGCGGTGAAAACCCACGAGTACTGGGTGATTCCGCCCAGGTCGGAGACGACATTCGGCAGCGCGGTGGCCACGATCGTCTGGTCGAGCGCGGCGAGAAACAGCGTCACCATCAGGCCGGAATAGATCGCGAGGATCCGGCCGATCGAGAAGCGGTACCCGGGCGGAGTGTGTGCCAGCCGCGTACGAACCGACATGGCTAGGTCGCAGTCGGGCGGCGCGGGACCGGGCTCGGCACGGTCATTCGCGCCCCCCCAGCGTCCGAACCGCCTCCTCGAGCCGCTCGATTCGCTGCTCGAGCTGCCAGGTCGCCGAGAGGACGGTTCGGTGGGTTTCCTGGTCGACGACCAATCCGCCCGGCGCCGTGCTGACCGTCGCCAGGACGACACCCGCGTCGGGAGCCGGTAGGCCTCGGCGAAGCCGAACCTCGTAGCCCTCGGAAATCGTTCCGGCGTCGGTCGCCGACTCGGCGTAGGCGAGCATGATCGTCCAGGAGTCACCGCCGAGCGGGCCGACCGCCAGGCAGTGCGGGGACGCCACGAGGATTTCCCGTCCGTACGGGTCGAGAGCAACGCCCGGATGGACGACGAGCCCGCCGTCGTTCTCGCTGCCCGGGCTGATCTCGAGCCCGTGGACGACCCCGAAGCCGTGCGCGACCCGGTTGTGGAGCCAGCGCCTTTGCCGCAGGTAGGTCTGCTCGCGTTCGAGATCGGCGGCAGTCAGAAGCCTGCCGTCGAAAAACCGGGTGCGGTCCGGTTCGTCCGCGGGGCATGCGGTCCACTGGCCGATGCGGATCAGTACGAACTCCGCCGGCTTCACAAGGGCGACCCCGATGAGGTATACGAGCCGTCCATTGTCGAGATCGTCTTGCGTCATCGTGGTGCGGTCGCACCTGACGAAGAACGCGTCTGCCGGGCGTTCGCCCACTAGCGCCCCTCGGCGGAACTCGATGAGGAGGAAATCGGTGACGCTCCGCCTCACCCTCGCCCAGAGCGGCTCGCCGTTCGGTTCGAAGACCGCCCAGCTCGTGCCACGGTCGATCGAATGCTCGAGATACGCGGTGTACCGGCGCACGGACACGTACTTCCACTCCGGGTCGGTCGAGGTCGTGCGTGCTCCCCAGACGACGACACGGCCGGCGAGGGAGCGCACGCAGTTGATGCCGTTCGCAGCCAGGGCTTCTCCGTCTGCATCGGCGATCTGGGTCTCGACCCCGGTGACACCAAGCACGGCCTCGTTTGCCGGCGCCTTCCAGACGCCGCCCTCGAGATCGTTTCGGGCGTAGATCCCGGCTACGAATCCGCTCGGAGGGAGGAGCACCTCGGTGTTGGTGACTCCGTCCTTCGCCCGTAGCCAGGGCCAGTAGAGGGCGGCAGCAGTCGAGTCGAGCAGGGCGCGGAGCGCGGTGACCTGATCGGCCGTCTGGGCGTCCCCGGAGTCGACGACCGCGATCCGGTAGCGCATCCGTTCGGCGTGGTCGATGAGAGCGGCGATGATCGAGGCCGCGGCATCGGCCTGCCCCCGCTCGTAGCCGAACGTCGATCCAGGGGCCGCGACGGCTGCGATTTCCTCGACTTCCTCGAAAGCCTCGAGGCCGGCCTTGTATGCCATCAGGCCGGGGCGCCGACCATTTGGCTCGGCGATACGCTGGACGTAGAGGCGTCTGCCGCCCTGGTCGAAGAACGCCCGTGCGGCGTGCCAAAGGTAGTCGTCCATCGGCTCGGTGCGGTCGGAAAACACCAGCGGGTCGCCGTCGCCGTACACGCGCTCGAACTCCGCCAGGCTCGTCACGACCTCCGGGTGGTCCAACGGCCCCGATCCGGCCGGACCGACGAAGCCCGCTGTCGTCGTGCTCACACCCTCGATCGGCGCCCGCGCCACGCCCTCTTTCTACTGGAAACGTCCGTGCCCGGTGGACCCTTGCTAGGCTCGCCCGCTCGATGGCGGGCCTGGCCGGAGAACGGATCCGCCACACGGTCGTCTTCGACCTGCGCCACCCCGGCGGATCGACGGAGGAGGCCGAGTTCCTGGCCGCGGCGGAACGGCTGGCCGGGATCCCGGGCGTCGACCGCTTCGAGCTGCTGCGCGAGGTGAGCCCGAAGAACCACTACCGCTTCGGGATCTCGATGGAGTTCGCCGATGCGGCGGCGTATGCGGCCTACAACGACCACCCCGAGCACGTTCGCTTCGTGCAAGAGCGCTGGCTGGCCGAGGTCTCGGACTTCCTCGAGATCGACTACGCGCCCCGGTAGCCGGCGCTACCCGTGGGCGGGCTCGTCGCGTGGACTTCGGTCCGCTTCGACCTTGACGAGCTGGGAAATGGCCTCGTCCAGCTCCAGAAGGGCCGCCCGTGCCTCGGCGGTCGCCTGCTGGCGCCGCTGCCAGAAGTTGTCCAGCTGCTCCCACGCCTTCTTGGCCCGCCTGAACGCGATCTCGTAGTCGTCCATCGCCACCAGTCTAATGAGGTCGACGTTCGCTTTAGGGCGAAGTCGTACCGGCGGGCACAGCGTCGATCTGGCTCCTCTGTGTCGTCTGCACCAGGACGGCGAAGATCACGACACCTCCACCGATCAGCGTCGTCCGCGCAGGGCTCTCGGACTGCACGATCAACACCCAGAGCGGGCCGAGGACGATCTCCAGCAGCGTGATCAACGCCACCTCGGCAGCCGGGATCAACCGGGCGCCGATGGTCATGAAAGCGAGACCGAGGGCCATCTGGCCGACGCCGAGCAGCAGGAGGTAGACGAGGTCGTGGCCCGTGATCGTGGAAGGGTGAGCCAGCGGCGCGACCGCGAGCACGAGGAGAAGCTGCGAGAGGCAGACGGCCGGTGCCATCGACACATCTCGCCGGTGCCGCGTGATCACGATGCCGATTGCGAATGCGAACGTCATCACGAGCGACGCCGTAACGCCGAGCACGCCGCCGCTGCCCGGGCCACCGACCATCAACGCCACTCCGGCTACCGCACCGGTCATCGCCAGCCAGGCCCGGGGTGTGATCGACTCGCCGAGCGTGAGCCACGCGAGCACCGCGGCGGCGATCGGCGCCACCGCCTGCATGAAGAGCACGTTCGCGACGGTCGCGTGATTGAGGGCGACGATGAAGGAGCCGGACGCGATCGCCGTGCAGACAGCGACGGCGAGACCCGCCGTGCCCATCGAGCGAAACGCCGTCAGCGTGCGGCCGCGGTTGGAGATCGCAACGAAGCCGGTGAGAGCGATGCACGCGATCGATGCGCGCCCGGCTATCTGCGTCGTGGTGCCGACAGAGAGCTCGCGCTGCAGCACGCCGGCTGTCGACCAGGCCGCCGCCGCCAGGGCAACGAACAACTGCCCCCGCCGCCGGACGCCCCTGGCCTCGATCGGAGATCCCGTCCCCGACCAGCTCGAGCTAGACCGGTGCGAGCCCGCGTGCCTTCCGGCTCGTGGCGCTCTGGCGCCGCTGCGCCGACAGCTCGACCTTGCGCACGCGCACGTGTGCCGGGGTCACCTCGACGCACTCGTCCTCGCGAATCAGCTCCAGCGCCTGCTCGAGGGAGAGCGGTCGCGGTGGAATCAGTCGGACGAGCTCGTCGGCCGATGCCGAGCGCATGTTCGTCAGCTTCTTCTCCTTGGTCGCATTGACGTCGAGGTCCGCGGCGCGCGCATTCTCGCCGACGACCATGCCCTCGTACACCTCAGTGCCGGGGCCGAAATAGAGCGAGCCCCGCTCCTGCAGGTTGAAGAGGGCGAACGCCGTCGTCCTGCCGCGGCGGTCGGCGACGAGACTTCCGGTCGGGCGCGCCCGGAGTTCGCCGAACCAGGGTTCGAAGCGCTCGAAGACGTGGTGAAGAATCCCGGTGCCACGGGTCTCGGTCAGGAACTCCGTGCGGAAGCCGACCAGACCGCGCGCCGGGACGATCACTTCCATGCGCACCCAGCCGGTGCCATGGTTGACGAGCGCCTCGGTGCGGCCCTTGCGGAGGGCGAAGAGCTGCGTCACCACCCCGAGGTACTCCTCCGGCACGTCGATCGAGACGCGCTCCACGGGCTCGTGCAGGGCGCCGTCGATCCGGCGGGTGATGACCTGCGGCTTGCCGACGGTCAGCTCGAATCCCTCACGACGCATCTGCTCGACGAGGACTGCCAGCTGCAGCTCGCCCCGGCCCTGCACCTCCCAGGTCTCCGGGCGCTCGGTGGGTAGCACCCGGAGCGACACGTTGGCAACGAGCTCGGCGCGAAGCCGGGCGTCGAGCTGGCTCGCGGTGACCTTGTCGCCGTCCAGGCCGGCGAGCGGCGAGGTGTTGATTCCGATCGTGACCGAGAGCGAGGGCTCGTCGACCATGACCACCGGGAGCGGACGTGGGTCCGCCGGATCGGCGAGCGTCTCGCCGATCGTCACCTCCGGGAGCCCCGCCACCGCGATGATGTCGCCCGGGCCTGCCTCGTCCGCCTCGACCCGGTCCAGCGCCTCGGTGACGTAGAGCTCGGTCACCTTCGCGTTCTCGATCGTTCCGTCCGCCCGGCACCAGGCCACCTGCTGCGCGCGCCGGATCGTTCCGTGCAGGATGCGACAGAGCGCCAGGCGACCGACGTAGGGCGACGCGTCGAGGTTCGTGACGAGTGCCTGGAGCGGATGGTCCGCGTCGCTAGCTCGGTGCGGGAATGTGTTCCAGGATCAGGTCGAGCAGTGGAGCGAGGTCGGGCCCGAGCGTGTCGGGATCGGAGTCGAGCGACGCGCGGCCGGCCCTCGCGTTGCAGTAGACGATCGGAAACTCGATCTGGCTCTCGTCGGCATCGAGGTCGAGGAACAGCTCGTAGACCTCGTTGACGACGGCCTCGATCCGTGCGTCCGGCCGATCGACCTTGTTCACGACCAGGATCACCGGCAGGCGTGCCTCGAGCGCCTTGCGCAGGACGAAACGAGTTTGTGGGAGCGGTCCTTCGCTGGCGTCGACGAGCAGCAGCACGCCGTCGACCATGGTCAGGCCCCGCTCGACCTCACCGCCGAAGTCGGCGTGGCCCGGCGTGTCGACGATGTTGATCTTCGTACCGCCGTAGCGCACGGCGATGTTCTTGGCGAGGATCGTGATGCCCTTTTCGCGTTCGAGATCCATGGTGTCGAGAACACGCTCGGCGACGTCCTGGTTGGCGCGGAAGGCGCCGGACTCCCAGAGGAGCGCGTCGACGAGCGTCGTCTTCCCGTGGTCGACGTGGGCGACGATCGCAACGTTCCGAATGTCCGCGCGCAGAGGCACTGCCTTCGAGGGTAGCCGCAGGAGCTCGAACCGCTCGCCGGGCGCTTCGACTCGGTGCTTTCGAGCCGGCTGGGGAGAGCCGCCGCGCCACGCCGCATCGGGCGCCGGCGGCCCTCCGAATCGCACGTTGGTCCGACAACGCTCAGTCGGAAAGGGCCGATCGGCCTATTCCGTCTGTCGCTGAGACCTATCAGCCGTTCGGATGGGGGGTTGCAGGCAGTGCAAAGAGCGAGGCGTCGACCCCGCAGACGGAGGGAGTGGTCGTCCCGGTCCTCGATCAGCAGGCGCTGACGCGCAGTGGCACCGCTCGATCGAGAGCTGACTAGCGCAGCACGCGTTCGTAGTCGCCGTGCTTGAGCAGGCCGTGGACCTGCGCCCACCGGCTGGCCTCGGTACGGTTCGCCAGCCCGAGCTTGCGGTAGATGTTCAGTCCCGACCTCCGCCTTCTGGCCGGGTCACGTGGCGTAGACGCCGGCGACCCTGCCGACTACACGCCGACCGATATCGACGGCCGGAGCCGCCCGCAGGGTGGCGGGCCGGACATTGGCGCAGCAGAGCTCGAGACCTGGGCTGCTCGTGCCGATCGTGTCTGTGCCGCCCCGTCCGCCCATCCCGTGGTGGCTCCGAAGACGCGCACGAGGGCGCGCCTCGTTGTCTATGTCCGACGGTTCCAAAGCCAGATCGCGGGAGTCGTGAAAAAACACGGAGCCATCCGCCTAGTCCGCCACAAGGCGGAGACCAGGGCGCTCAACCTCGAGCGAGCGTTGCTGCGTCAGCTCAAGACGGTAGCCCAGGAGCTCCACTCGGGCCGAACGTTCAAGCGCGACTTTGCGAGGTTGACAGCGAAGCGCGCCCCGCTTGCTCGGCGTGCGCCAAGGTGCGCGAGGATCGTCAAGCCAGCTAAGGCAGCCGCGTGAGTTCTGCTCGTCTTCGGAGGCCAGGCCGGGACAGCCCTCGAAGCCTCCGGGGATGGCGCCTCTGTTTTGGCCGCCGATCTGCTGTTTCCTGACCCTCGACCATTCACGTCTGACCGGGGATCAGTGATCCACCGTGCCACTTCGGGCGGCCCTGGCTAAAGGCGCTTCTGACCCTCGTTCGAGCACGTTGGTCAGCGCCTGGGCCGCGATCGCGGGATTGATGCTTCTGATCTTCGGCGTCCTCGCGCTCGAGCTGGCGATCGAGGGCTCGGCCGGGTTCTGGTGGGAACGCGGGCTGACATCGTTCCTGCTCCGGCAGTGGACCACAGGACCCGTTGAGGAGGCGCGACACCTGTCGCACCCCTTGCTCGGATGGCCCGCGTTCGGATCTTCGTGCTGGGCGTGGGTGCCGCCGCCGTCGCTGCGACGGTGCTGGCGAGCAGAGGCCTCAGCAGCGGCACCACGAGGATTACCGCGGGTGAGAGGGCCAAACCCCGCCGCCGATCGCCGGCCACCGCCACCGTGTGTGCCGAAGGACTACGAGGAAGCACGGCCGCAACGGCCATCGTGGCCGTCGCGTGGCCGCTCGGGTCAGACGCTCGCCACCGGTCGGCGACGGAGGGCAGCTCTACTCGTTCTCCGGCGGTCATTGGCCCTCGGACGTCATCGCAGGCTGGGCTCGCTCGCGTGCGCCTGGGTCGCGCTCTGCCGGCTGGTGCTGGCAGCCTCCGGGCATCGCACGACTACCGGAGCGTGACGGGCAAGCTCAGCCGGACCATCTGTCAGCGCCCACACGCACTAGATCACCGACATGAGCCGTCCGAATGGGGGGTTGCACGTGCTGAGCGGATGCAGGAGACTCCTTCCTTGGGAGCGGGCAGGGATCACGTGTCCACGGTGAGTCTCGCGGGACAAGCTACTCAGCCGGCTAATTGCCGGCCCGGACGCGTACCCATAGATGAAGCACGGGAGACGATCCGGCTCGGGAGCCTCTGCCGGCTTGCCGCCGCCGAAATGTATTATGTCGTGGGCGCCGATGGCGAGGAGATCGGCACGGTCGTCGCAGTCGAGGCGGCCGGGCGCCGCGCCGTCCCTCAACACGTGTTTCTGCGGCGGCGGTCGACGCACCGGATCGAGCGCCTGCCGTTTTCGTACGTGACCGCCGTCGACGCTGTCGACCACGTGGTCGTCGTGGCCCTCGAGCGGAGAGCGGTCGATCGGCGCCGATTCCGGGTCCTCAGCGGCGAGCGCTAAAACGACGAGGCGAGGCGCGGGCCGGCGTCGGACTCGAGCAGGTCGTGCACCTGTGCCCACCGGCTCGCCTCGGTTCGGTTCGACGTTTCGAGCTTCCGGTAGATGTTGGACAGGTGGAACTTGACCGTCTGCTCGGTCACGACCAGCCGCTGCGCCACCTGGGCATTCGTGAGGCCTTCCGCCACGAGCTTCAGGATCTCGACCTCGCGGCTTGTCAGCCCATGGGCTTCCACCAGAACCCGGGGAGACGATGCTGTACGGGTCGGCGTGGCCGCCAAGTGCATGGAACGGTCGAAAACCTGCCGGATCGCAGAGACGAAGTCTTCCGGCTGTACGGTCTTGACCACATAGGCCGCAGCGCCGGCAGAGAAGGCCGAGGCGATGACCTCGTCCGACTTGCTGCGGGAAAACACGACTGCTTTCAGGCCGGCAACCGCCTCGACGGCCCCTCTGAGACACTCGAGGCCCTCGATCTCACCGTCGGCCCGTCGCGTTTCGATGTCGACGACGAGCAACTCCGGCTGCGCTTCTTTCACGGCGGATAGTCCGTGCGTCGGTGATGTGAACTTCGCGAGGACTTCGACTCCCAGCTTCTGAAGAGCAACCTCGACGATGTCGAGCCAGAGCGGATGTTGGTCGATCAG
>JBBRYK010000078.1:0-13480 GCA_038237665.1 Gaiellales bacterium
CCGCCACCGCAAGCGCACGCCGAAACAGCAGGTACAGCAACGACACGACCAAAAGCAGCCTCCCTCCGCCCGAGTCCGAAGACGCCGACTCTACGGCTGCGACCCAACTCCGAAGCACTCTCGAACCCACCGGATGGATTTTGCGCACCCGACACGCCCCATACTCAGTCGCAGCAGCCGCCGACCCGACGCCTTCCACGACAGCCTCGTCAGGGGGTCAGTATTGGGCCGGCGCCGACAGCCTGAACAGGGCAGATGTCGCCTGCCGCAGGCGTAAGAGATCGGTAAGAACTCGAACCCCGCAGATCGGGCAGAATTCTCCTGCAAACGAACTCGAGGGAGGACAGCTCACATGCCCAGAACCGCATCGCTAGCGCTCACGGCCGTCGGCGTCGGGGCGACGGTCGCGGCCGGCTTCAGCGTTGCCGCGTTTGCATCGTTCGGCTCAGCGTCGGGCCCGGCCGCGGTAGCCACCACCAGCGAGACGACCACGACCGAGCAGGGAGCGTCGGTCCCGTACGCCGCCTTGCTCACTTCGAGGGCGGAAGTGCCGAAGCCCAAGGGTCCCCGCGCCGGGGCCGGCGGCACGTTCGCGCTCACGGTGGCCCACAAGGGCGGCACCTACAGCGCGAAGTGGAAGCTCACCTTCCACAACCTCACGGGCAAGGCGATCGCCGCCCACATCCATCGGGCCAGGCCGGGAAAGGCGGGTCCGGTGATCGTCCCCTTGTGCGGGCCGTGCAGCTCCGGTAAGGCCGGGAGCTCGAAGATCTCCGCGGCCACCGCGACGGCGATCAAGAGCGGCGGAGCCTATGTGAACGTCCATACGCCGAAGAACGCGGCCGGCGAGATCCGCGGCCAGATCCTCAAGAAGAAGTAGACCGTGCGAGCGGCCGGCGAGGTCAGTACTCGCGCAGCGGAGCCGGTCGAACCAGTCGATCGGCTCCGCCGGGTATCGCGCCTGGGGCGTCTGCCCTCACGCGTAGCGGGCGACCACGCCGAGCATGCGAGCGCCGGCCCGCAGCGACGGGCCGAGCCGACCGGAGACCTTTGATTCGCCGCCGGAACGTGCGCGGGCCGGGACGGCGAGCTCGACGATCGGCAGGCCCGCCCGGGCGGCCTTGACGACCATCTCGGTCGGCCAACCGTAGGTCAGCTCGGTGAGCGCGAGCTCGAGCAGGGCATCGCGGCGCACGGCCCGCATCGGCGGGATGTCTCGCACGGACACGCCGTAGAAACGCCGGATCAGCCACGACACGAACCGGTTCCCGAGCCGTTGATGAAGATGTTGCGCGCCGGTCTCCGGATCGGCGCGCGAGCCGAGCGAGAGCGCCGCCCGACCGGAGAGCACGGGCGCGAGCAGTCGCGGGATCGCCCGTGGATCGTCGCTTCCGTCCCCGTCGAGGAAGACGATGACGTCGGCGTCGGCAGCCTGGGCGCCAGTCAGGCATGCCCGGCCGTATCCTCGCTGCCGCTCGATGACCACGCGCGCGCCGAGCGAGCGTGCGGCCGCAATCGTCCCGTCGGTCGAGCCCCCGTCGACGACGATCACCTCATCGACGACTCCCGGCTCGAACTCCGCGAGCAGCGAGGGCAGCGACTCGACCTCGTTCAGCACGGGGATCACCGCCGCGACCGAAGGACGACCTGGAAGCCGCGCGAGCCGTGCGGCCGGGGCGATTCGCGGCCGCACGAGCCTGGCCAGCGACAGCGCGACGAAGGGGCCGTAGATCGACGCCCGGACCCACCACGGCAGCGGGCCGGAACCGAGCCCGAAGACGTAGATCAGCGGCAGCATGCCCGAGAGCCAGAGCCACGCCGGCGCGGCGACGATCGCGAGGAAGGGCAGAAGCCAGAGCGCATACCAGGGCTGGAGGTACGCGAGCGAGAGCAGTGCGCCGCCGAGCACCAGCAGCGCGCTCCGGGCCACCTGCTCGACCGTTTCGTGCTCTCGCACGGCGACGACCCCGATCACCGTCAAGAGGGCGCCCGCGAGCAGCATCTGCGCGCCGCTCCTGCCGAGGAGCGGCGCGAGCCGGCTCCAGGCGAGCGAGCCGAGGTCCTCGCTGCGGAGATCGCGAAAGAGGCTGCCGGAGACTCTGGTGCCGGCGGACGAGTAGGCAGCGTATCCGGCGGCGAGAACGACGAGTCCCGTCAGCGCGAAACGGCGACGTCCACGCCGGACGAGCGCCGCAAGCAGCAACAGCGGCCCCAGCTTGACCAAGGCGCCGTAGCCGACCGCTGCGCCGGCGAACCCTCGCCGGCCGCGGGACCACGCATAGAGGAGCGCCGCTCCTGCGAGCACGGCGAGTGCGTCCGCATGCCCGTTCGCCGCGATCTCGCTGATCGCGAGCGGGTGCCAGGCCACGATCGCGACGCGCTCGGGCGGGGCGCGCAGGCGGACGAGCACGAGCAGGACGAGTCCGAGCGCCGCCGCCTCAGCGAGCAGGAACAGCCATGTCGTTGCGCGGACGCCGTGTCCGAAAGCGACGCGGGCGGCGAGAAACGATGCCTCCGCTCCCGGCGGGTAGATCGTGTACCAGCTCTTCCGGTTCACGTTCGGCCAGATCTCGCTGTCGCGCAACCGCTCGAGCGCCGGCGCGGCCGGCGGGTAGCGGTACGGGTTCACTCCGTGCGCTTGGACTCGTGCATCCCAGGCGTAGCGATACGTGTCGGTCGTCAGCCGCGGCGGCGCGGCCGGGTCGAAGGCGACGGCACGAAGGACGACCGCGACTGCAAGCACGAGCAGCACGCCGTAGACGCCGATCCCGAGTCCGCGCCAACTGAGCCACGCTGCGGGCAGATAGAAGGCGAATGCAACGATCTGTCCGACGATCTGACCGTGCAGCCCGGTGCTAGAGCGGAGCATGAGCTCGACGGCGACGAGCGCCGCACCCAGCGCAGCGGCCGTACCCGCGCGCTTGATCTCCACGCGCCGCAGCCGCGGGACGACGCTCACAAGCCTCTCGATCGTCCGACGTCGCCATTCATGAGCTCGCCGTCCGGCGGCCGACCATTAACAAATTCTGAACTGGGGAAAAGCTCTTTGCGAAAGGCAACTCCTCGAGCGTAACGTCCAAGCGTGAAGCCGAGGCCACCGCCGCCGTTCCCGGCGCAGAGCGCACCGGCGGTCCGCGGCATGAAGCAGGTAGCGGCCGCGGGCCTCGCGGCCGTGCTCGCGATCGCGGCAGCGGCTTGCGGCGGGTCTGGCGACCGGTCGTCGCGCTCGACGCCGAAGCCGAAGCCGAAGTTGGTGCGGTTCGCGCAGACGCAGGCGGTCTTCGTCAAGTACCACTGCGCCGCCTGCCACCCGCTCGTCAACCCCTCCGTCGACCTCCGCCCCGGCCGCGAGTATGCATCGCTCGTCGGCGTCCGCGCTCTCGAGGATCCGCGGCTCGTACGCGTCGTGGCAGGCGACCCGGCACGCAGCTTCCTCTACCAGAAGATCGCGGGCGACCCCAGGCTGGGCGACATCCCGGCCATCGGCGCCCGGATGCCCCAGGCCGCGCCGCGGATGGCGCAGGCCGACATCGACCTCGTCGCAGCCTGGATCGAACAGGGGGCCCGGAACGCGCAGGGCAAGACCGCCGGGCCCACCGTACCGACGCCGGGCGGCGCCGGCCCCTCTCCCGTCGGGAGCGAGCCGGGGAGCCCAACCGGCACCGCCACGATCAAGGGGACCGTGCAGGACGAGCGCCGCCGGCCGCTGCCGGGCGCGATCGTCACGCTGCTCCTGCGCGGCGCGGACCAATCCGGCGGCGAGGAGCACTACCGAGTCGCCGCCACCGACGCGCGCGGGCGCTACGAGCTCCGACATGCGCCCGTCGGCCAGTACCTGCTCAAGGCGTACGCCTCGAAGCGCATCTACGTCTCGCGGATCGTCGCGCTCGCCGACCACGAGGCTGCGACAGTGGACTTCGGGCTGCCTAACCGGGTGGTCCCGAACCCCGTGATCGCCGCCCCGCGCGTCCGGCGCACCGGAGCCGGCATGACCCTCTCGATGACCGTGACGGGCGACGGGCTCGACCCGAACTACACGCTCGCCGTCAACCGGGACGCGGGCCTCGTCTTCGAGCTGCGCCGCCCGGATGGCGGCCCGGGCCGCTGGACGCGTACGATTCGGCGCCGGCTGCCCGGCCCCTGGATCTTCCTCGCCGTCGACCACCAGTGCAACATCAGCGCCTTCCTCACCGTCTCGCGATAGTCGCGGTGGTCTCGACCCTGGTCGCAGCCGCCGTCGCGCTCACCCTCGTGCGGCCTGGAGCCTCGCGGCCGGTCTCGTTTCGGGGCGCCGTGCAGCCCATCTTCGACGCCAAGTGCGCCACCTGTCATCCGGTCGCCTACCCGTACCTCGACCTGCGGCGCGGCCGCTCGTACCGTCAGCTCGTCGGGGTCGTCTCGCCGCTCTCGCCGGCCTTCGAGCGGGTGCTGCCCGGCCGGCCCGACCTCTCCTTCCTGCTCACCCACGTTCCCGATCCCTCGCGCCGGGACCTGCTGACCCCAGCCGACCGACGCGTGATCGCGCGCTGGATCGAGCAAGGAGCGAGAAACAATTAGCCGCCTGCCTCTTCTCTCTGCCACGGAGGCGCCGCCGCTTGCCCGTCTCTGGTACCGGGCCGACGGCGGCGCGTCAGCGCTCACCCGATCGCTGGCGAGCGCGCCCGACCTGCTCGAGACGCTGATGCCCTACCTCGGCCAGGTGATGGCCGAAGGCTCCATCGACCTGCGGACGAAGGAGCTCGTGATCGTGCGGGTCTCACAGCTGAACGGCTGCAGCTACTGCCTCGCGGCCCACGGCCCGGTCGCCCTCGAGGCGGGCGTTCCGGAAGAGCAGCTCGCGGCTGTCTGCGGCGGCGCGTCCCTCGACCGGCTACCGGCCCGCGAGCGGGCTCTCGTCGAGTGGATCGACCGGCAGACGCTCGACCCCGCCGGGATCGACGACGAGCTCCTGGCACGCGCGCTCGAGCATCTGCGCGGCGACCAGCTGATCGAACTGACCCTGCTCGCCGGGACGATCACGATGCTGAACCAGTATTGCACCGCCTTCCAGATCCCCCCGCCGGTATGAGAGAGCTGCTCGAGCAGGCCCTCGCCGAGGGCCGCAGCGGCGACCGGCTCTGGCTGTACGCCACCTACCACTGCAACCTCGCCTGCACGTACTGCCTGACCGAATCCTCGCCGCGGATCCTCGACCGGCGCACGCTGACCGCGGAGACGATGGTCCGCGCCGTGCGCGAGGCACGGGAGCTCGGCTTCGCGAGCGTCGGCGTCACCGGCGGGGAGGTCTTCATGCTGCCCGACTTCGCCGACACGCTGCGCCGGATCGCCGAGCTGCTCCCGGTCGTGGCGCTGACGAACGGCACCCTCTTCACCGAGCACCGCCTGCGCGAGCTCGACCCGCTCGCCGGGCTCGACGTCGCGCTCCAGGTGTCGCTCGACAGCGCAGACGCCGGCCAGAACGATGGGCTGCGCGGCCGCGGCAACTTCGCCAGCGTGCTCGAGACGATCCCGAGGGTGCTCGAGCGCAACCTCCGGGTCCGGATCGCGACGACCGTCGAAAACCAGTCGCCGGAGGAGCTGGCAGCGCTCTGCGAACTCCACCGCTCGCTCGGAGTGCCGGACTCCGACCACATCGTCCGCCCGGTCGTCCGTCGCGGCCGCGCCAAGGTCGAGGGGCTCGGCGTCGAACTCGGCCCGCACGACGTGCTCCCGGAGCTGACGCTGACCGCCGACGGAGCGTTCATGCACCCGTTCGCCCCGACGGTGCGCCACGGCGAGACCGACCTCGACCTGCTCGTGAGCCGGCGGGTCCTTCCCCTGGAGACGCCGCTCCGCTGCTTCCTCGCGCTCGTCGGCGACCAGCCCGCGGGGGCCGACGTCGTCAGGAGCCTCAGGTGAGCGTGACGGCGGCTCCCCGGTCGGGGAGCATGCAGGAGATCGTCGCGGTGGCGCTGCGGGCGACACTAGGGGTGCTCTTCTTGAGCGTCTGGGCCTCGAACCTGCACAAGGGCCTCTACTCCGCCCGCGGCTACGAAGAGCTGATCCGCAGCTACGTGGACACCGGCAGCGCGCCGGAGCCCTGGAAGGCCGTCATGCGGGGAGTGGCAGACGCAGCGGTCGTCGCCTCGAAGGCGCAGCTCGTCACCGAGCTCGCCTTCGGCCTGCTTCTGCTCGCGGGAGTCGCGACCCGGCTCGTCGCGCTCGGCGCCGGGCTGTTCCTCGGCTCCCTCTGGCTGAGTGAGATCGGGGTGCCGCACGAATGGATCTGGTCGCTCGTCTTTCCCACGCTCGCCGCCCTGGCGGTCTCGCTCCTCTCCGCCGGGCGCACGCTCGGCCTCGACCGCTGGCTGCTGGAGCGCGAGCCGCTCCGCCGGCTGCCGCTCTGGGCCAGGGGATGAACCCGAGTACCCGATGCCAATGGTGGTGATTCTGCAGGCGTGAACCAGGTGCTGATCGTCGCCAAGGCGCCCGCACCGAGCCGCAGCAAGACGCGCCTGGTGCCGCCGCTCGACCACGAGCAGGCGGCAGAGCTGCAGCGCGCCCTCCTCCTCGACACGCTCGCGGGTGCCCGCGCCGAGGCAGACGACGTCGCGCTCCTGCACGCCGACCCGGAGGAACGAGACGCCCTCGTGGCGCTCGCCGGACCGGGAACGGAGCTCGTGCTCCAGCGGGGCCGCGGGCTGCACGACGCGCTACGGCTCGGCTTCGCCGAGCGACTCGCCATCGGGCCGACCGCGATCGTCTCCTCCGACATCCCGGGCGTCCCGCCCGGAGCGATCGCACGGGCGTTCTCGGAGCTCGAGCGCGGCGCCGACGTCGTCCTCGGCCCGGCCAGCGACGGCGGCTACTGGCTGATCGCGATGCGGGAACGAAACGACGCCCCGTTCCACGAGATCCCATGGTCGACCCCGGCCGTGCTCGCCGTCACCCGCCGGCGCTGCGCAGAGGCCGGCCTCCGCGTCTCCGAGCTCGACCCCTGGCGCGACGCAGACACCGCGGTCGATCTCGCCTTCCTCGCGCACGACGGCGAACGCCTGCCCGCGCCGCGAACGCGCGCCCTGCTCGCCCGCCTCGAGATCCCCGAGCCCCCGCCTGTACGGCTGCTCGAGAGCGAGCTCCTCGCGGGTTCGCCGTGGCGCGCCGTCATCTCCGACAGCCTCTCGATCGGCCTGGAGCGAACGACCACGTACACCTACCTCGCCACGCCTCGTGCAGTCTTCGTCGTCCCGGTCACGAGCGCCGGCGAGCTCCTGCTCGTCCGCCAGTACCGCCACCCCGTCCGCGACTGGACGCTCGAGGTGCCCGCCGGCTCGGTCGAGGACGGCGAGAGCCCCCTCGAGACGGCGCAGCGGGAGCTCGCAGAAGAGGTCGGCGGGCGCTCCTCGAGCTGGCGGCATCTGACCACCTTCTACTCCTCTAGCGCGCACATCAGCCTCCGCTCCGACGCCTTCCTCGCGACCGGTGTCGAGGTCGAAGCCGCCCACCCACACGAGGACGAGGACGTGGCGCTCGTGCGCCTTCCGGTCGAGACGGCGCTCGAGCGCGCCCGGGCCGGCGGCTTCCAGGAAGGGCAGACCGCGCTCGCGATCCTGCTCGCAGCGCCCTACCTGGAGCCGGCTCGGTGATCGGCGTGATCGGGGGCTCCGGCTTCTACCACTTCCTGGGCGACGTCGAGGAGGTCGAGCTCGAGACGCCCTACGGCCCCCCTTCGTCGCCGCTCGCACTGGGCCGCCTGGACGGCGTGCGGGTCGCGTTCCTGCCCCGGCACGGACGCTGCCACGAACTGCCACCGCACCGCATCCCCTACCGCGCGAACCTCTGGGCGCTCCGCGAGGTCGGAGTGCGCCGCGTGCTCGGCCCGAACGCCTCCGGCTCGCTGCGCCCTGACCTTCGGCTCGGCGAGTTCGTGATCTGCGACCAGTTCGTCGACAGAACGGCAGGCCGCGAAGATACCTTCTACGACGGCCCAGAGACGACCCACGTCTCGGCCGCCGACCCCTACTGTCCCGATCTGCGGCGCATCGTCTACGAGACCGCGCGCGAGCTCGGCATCCCGGCCCGCGACCGCGGCACCGTCGTCACGATCCAGGGGCCGCGCTTCTCCACGCGCGCCGAGTCACGCTGGTTTCAGGCGATGGGCTGGGACGTCGTCAACATGACCGCCTACCCCGAAGGCCACCTCGCCCGCGAGCTCGAGCTCTGCTACGCGAACGTCGCGATGATCACCGACTACGACGCAGGCGTCGAAAGCGCGGAGCCGGTCAGCCAGGAGGACGTCGTCCGCGTCTTCTCGGAGAACAACCAACGCCTGGTTTCGCTGCTGCGCGCAGTGATTCCCAGGATCGCCCCGCAGCCCGACGACGTCTGCGCACACGCGCTGCGACACGCCCGCTTCTGATTCGCCCGTGGGGCAGGTGGTCAGTGGACGCTGCTCAGGATGGCTCGCCGGGGCAGACAGGCATCGAGGTAATCGTCTTGCTGCGACTCTGCGGCGGTCGTGCGTCCGACATTCGCGAATCGAGGCTCGACGACGGGGCCGCCGAGCCGAGCCTCCGACAGCACTGCGTCGACGACCGCCGACAGCCACTGCGTTCCGGCGCCGTCGCGGAGGATCTCTTCGGCACCCTCGGGCGGCATACCTGAGCGGTAGGGTCGGTCGCTGACCATGGCGTCCCATGCGTCGACGACGCTGACGATCGACGCGGTGAGCGGTATCTCGGTGCCTGCAAGACGGTCGGGCGTCGGTCCGCGGGTCGATCTCGGAGATCGTGTCGTCCCCGCTGTTGGCGACCCACACCGCACCCTCGCCGACGGCGATCGCGCTTGGGCCGTGCCCCAGCGAGATCCAACGCCGCCTCGACGTCGCGCACCGACAGCCCTCGCAGGAACGAGGCGATCACCAGCGCCTCCAGCGCATGCGTCCGCGTCACTCCCTTGCCGACGATCGCGCTCGCGAAGTCGAGTGCCGAGGCGTTGCGCACGCGCGGCCGCTCCAGCTCGAGCGGGCCCGCTGTCGTCCTCACCGTCAGCGGCTCGTACCCGTTTCGGTGCGAGACTGGCTGGCCGCGCTGCTCATAGCGCTCACGGCCGAGGAACTCAGTCAGCTCCTCCTCGAGCGCCTGCTGCAGGATCAGCCGCGCGCCGAGCCGACCGATCGCCTCGATCGGATCATTCTCCTCACCGGCACCGGCAACGATCTCTTCGAGCTCGCGCTGGAGCCGCTCGCTCGGGACTATGCTCACCATCAGGGCGTACCTCCTCGTCGACTACCAGGTCAACGCGGAGGCTACGCCCGGCTCAATTCCCCCGGCTCACGGGACGCGGCCGTTTCGTCACCGGCGACCCCCAGCCCGTTCTACTCCTTCCCAGTCAACCAACGGCTGACCTGCTCGAGCTCTTGGCACGCGAAGGAATCTCTTTGTTGGTTCCCGAGGGGGAGGGCTTCAAAGAAGTCGGACCGAGCACTGAGTCAGCTTGACCAAGAGCCCCTGACGAATCAGGCATTGTGATGCCGTCGAGAAAGGCAGGGTTGGGCAGGTCATCCGGCAGCAGGTGGACGTACACCGCGAGGGTGAACGCGGGGGAATGATGCCCGAGCCACATCTGAACCTGCTTGGCGTTGACGGTCGCCTCCGGAAAGCTCGACAGCCTGCCGCCGCGGCTGGCCGCGCTGTGCCGCTACGCGCGCAAGCTGACGCTCAAGCCCCAGGCGATCGAGGTCGCGGACATCGAGCGGCTGCGCGCCCACGGCCTGGACGATCGCGCGATCGTCGATGCGAACCAGGTCGTCTCCTACTTCAACTACGTCAACCGGGTCGCCGACGGCCTCGGCGTCGAGCTCGAGCCGAGCTGGCCGGCGGAGCTGCGCGCACCGCGCACATACGCAGCTCGGCCGTTCGAGTTCCCGTCGATCGCCGCCGACTCGCTGCCCTGGCTCTCGGTGGCGCAGATGCGCGAGGTCGACCGGCTGACGATCGACGAGTTCGGGATCGCGACAGTTGCCGGTCAGGCCTGTTGCTCGTATTCGCCGGCGTGGCGACTCCCCGGAAGGACGATGAGTTCATGCGGGACATGCTCGGCGGTTAGACTGCGGGCCATCCCCTGAGCTTGCGCGAGGGGAACGATCTTGGTGCTGCCGTTGACGAGGAGGAGCGGTGGGTCGCTGCGGTCGACCTGGTCGACTGGTGAGGCAGCACGGTAGCGGGGTAGGCAGGCGGACGGAATGCAACCGAGATAAGCGGCGACGAAGCGATGCCCCGGATAGAAGGTCGTCAGGTCCATCAGCCCCGACCACGGCACGCCCGCTCGAACGCGCGATCCTCGGTCGAGCGGCTCTTGGGCCCCGAGCGCCGCCAGCGCGGCCAAGTTGCCGCCGGCCGACGCACCAAACAGGGCGATCCGGTGTGGATCGACGCCGAACCGGCCTGCGTGCGTTCGCACCCATCGCACGGCCGTAAGTACGTCCTCCAAAGCGGCCGGGAAGCGGAAGCGCGGCGCGAGCCGATAGTCGATCGAAAAGACCGCGAAGCCACGCCCGACGAGCGCCAGCGCTGGCTGCGCCTGCTCAAGTTGCGCGGGACCGACTATCTGATGGGCAGGTACAGCTTCCGGATCGGCGGCTCCGGCTTCGAGGTCTTTCCCCGCTTCGAGTCGCTCTCTCCGCCCCGCGACCGGTGGCCCGGCGAGCGGGCGCCGTTCGGGATCGGCGAGATCGACAAGATGACCGACGGCGGCCTGCCGCGGCGAGCGCGACCCTGCTCGCAGGACCGTCGGGCGCCGGCAAGACGGTGCTCGGACTGCATTTCGTCGCCGAGGGAATCCGCCGCGGCGAACGCTGCCTCTACCTCTCTTTCCAACAAGGTGCAGCCCGGCTGATCGAACGAGGCGAGACCTTCGGCTGGCCGTTCCGCGAGGCGGCCGAGTCGGGGCTGCTGCAGATCCGCCATCTCGAGCCGGTCGAGGTCAGCCTCGACGCGATCGGCGCAGAGCTGCGCCGGGCGGCGCTCGGCGAGGAACGTGTGCACCGAGTCGTCGTCGACAGCCTCGCCGAGCTCGAGCCAGCAGCGCGGGGCACGAGCCGCTTCCCAGACTATCTCTCCGCGCTCACCGGCCTCTTGGCCTCCGTCGGGGCAACGACGCTCCTAACCAGCGAGACGACCGCCTTCTTCGGACCTGCGTTCGAGCTCCCCCATGGACTCGCGTTCGTCGCCGACAACGTGATCCTGCTCCGCTACGCCGAGATCGAGTCGGAAGTCCGGCGGGCGCTGGTGATCGTCAAGATGCGCGACGGCGACCAAGTCAAGAACATCGTCGAGGTCGAGATCAGCTCAAACGGCCCGACCGTGAAGGGCAAGTTCGAAGGCCTGACCGGCGTCTTCGGGGGAACGCCCGAGATAACCCGCAGCTCCACCGACGAACCCTGATCCATCCGAGCGCTACTCGCTGAACTGGAGCCCCAGCGACCTCAGACCCGTGGATCTCTTCCGATCCGGCCCGAACCCACTCCTCGGCTCTTTGTGGAGCATTTCGAGGTGGATTCGAGTCGGTCGGAGCCCGGGTGGCGCGGGAGGGCCCGCCTAGGGCGGGCCCTCCCGGGAGCCCTAGGGCTTTGGGGCTCCCTTCGTGTTGTCGAAGCCGCTCGGCGGATCGGCCTCGTAGGGGAAGCTCGGGAGACGCTGGACGTCGTTCTGGTCGACGCCATCGCCGAGCGGGACGAGTTTGCCGATCAGAGCGCCGGCGACGGCCTGCTCAGAGATATCGACGATGTCGTCTTCGAGCCGGCGGCCGTTGGGGTACCCGGCGAGGTCCTTGCCAAGTACGCCGAGCCGATTGAGCTTCGCCGGGTCGGTAGTCGGTGGGATCGAGAGGTTGAGCCGCAAGAGGTCGAGCGGCTTATCGCCCGTGAAGTTCAGGTTGGGCACGCCGGTCAGGAACACCTGCACGAGGTCGTCACGTCCGGTCTCCTTGACGTCAAGCTTGTAGAGCGTGTTGATCACCTTGGCCAGAATCGGCTCCTTGACGAGCGAGACGAACTTCGCGTCGTCGACCGGGGTCCCGCGGTTCCACTCGTCCTTGCGCGTGGTGGGGACGATCACCTCGTTGAAGAGGGGATTGGCGATCCGTGAGACCTGGACGTAATGGCTCACCGTCCGCCGCTTCGTCTTGCCCTTGCTCTTCGTGATCTCGACCGAGATCTGCTTACGGTCGGTCGAGCTCCAGATGCCGACGACATGGTTTGCGGTATCGACCTGCGAGATCGGGATCTGCAGCGCGATCGCGTGGACGGCGTACCCGGCGAAGAAGTCCTTGCCGCCGCCCGTGTTGCCGATGCCCTTGCGGATCGCCAGCAGGTCGAAGACTGCGCCGATGTCGGCGAAGAACGCGTCTTCCCGCTGCCCCGCGAACACCTTGACGCCGTCGGAGAGGCTGCCGATACCCGCCTCGGCGAGCTGGCGGTAGTTCGGCGTCGTCCGCGGGCCAATGTTGTTGGGAGGAGTCTTCAAGTTCGAGCCGACCACGGTCGCCTTGCCGTTCACGATCTTCGTGACCGTGTAAGGCTGAACCGTGTTGCCGAGGAAGAACTGGCCGGCGCTGCGCCTGAACTCGAACCTGTAGGTGACGTCGGGCTTCCCGTCCGAGTTCCGGTCGAGATTGATGTTGTAGCGGGCGCTTGGAGAGAACGTGTAGTAGTTCGGCCCCGCCGCCGGGTCCTCGGCCGGGATCCAGTTCGAGACAATCGTGAACGTATCCGGGCGGTCGGGGCTGCGGAACGCGTAGAGGTCGGTGTTGTCGGCCGAGGGGTCTTCCGTAATCAACGGAGCCTCTCGGTGGCTCGAGGCTTTCCCGTTGCCGGGAGTGAGGCGCCCTGCAAGCGCGGCGGCGACGAGGACCACCGTGATCGCGAAGAGGGCTAGGACAGCCTTTCTCATCTGTGAACTCCTTCCGTCGACGGCGCTGGGCGATTGGTCGTGCTGATGCCGTCGCTTCGGAGGTCATTCGCACAGCTCGTCAATGCGGTTCGAAGGCGGACGGCGATGGACGAGACCGCGGATCGACCAGGCCAGTTTCCGGAGACGGAGGCGGCGAGCCGCCGGGTGGGTGCCCGGCGGCTCGAAGGCGTTTCTCGCGCAGCTACTACTAGACGGGAAGGGCTGTCGCTTCGTCGTCAGCCTGCCGCGTGCTGCTCGCGGTGAGGAGGCCGGCGAGCGCTAGCTCCGGCGGACGAAGAGACATCCGCGCGCAGATGCCGGTACGACAGCCGGAGGGAGGGCGCGCCTTCTGCGACGCCCTCCCTGCAGGCCCTCCCCGATTGAAAGTGAGGCGTTCTACCAGACCGCCACCGGAAGACCGGCTAGGCGGCCGCTATCTGTGGTGGCCGTTGTCGCAGGTGTCCGGTGTTCGCTGGTTGATGTCGGGATCGTCTGGTGTGCGTGAGCTGACCTCGTCGAAGTCGTAGAACTTTCCTGGGCGGGCGCCTTCG
>JBBRYK010000079.1:0-13037 GCA_038237665.1 Gaiellales bacterium
AGACCAGCCACGTCGGGGGTCTGTCCCCTGACGTGGCTGGTCTGGACACGGCCCTAGGGGCGAGGAACGCGCCGGAGCAGCCGCGGCCGGCTAGCGCTCGCGGCCGGTCAGGAGCGAGAGCTTCGGCGCGTCGTGCTGCGCCTCGATCCGGCGCACGGTGCCCGAGCGCGAGCGCATGACGATCGACTCGGTCGCGGCACCTTCCCGCGTGTAGCGGACACCTCGGAGCAGCGCCCCGTCGGTGACCCCGGTCGCCGCGACGAACACGTCCTCGCCCGCGACGAGGTCGTCGGTTCTGAGCACGCGATCGACGTCGTACCCCGCGTCGGCGAGCTTCCGCCGCTCCTCATCGTCCCGCGGCCAGAGGCGGCCCTGCATCGCGCCTCCCAGACACTTGATCGCAGCTGCGGAGATAACCCCCTCGGGTGTCCCCCCCACGCCCATCAGCATGTCGACGCCGCTCCCGGGCCGGGCCGCAGCCAGTGCCGGCGCGACGTCCCCGTCGGTGATCAGCCGCACCTTCGCTCCGACGTTGCGGAGCTCGGCGATCAGCCCCTGGTGTCGGTCTCGCTCGAGAACGACAACGGCGACCTCGGTCGTCGCGATTCCCTTGGCCTCCGCGACGCGCTTGACGTTCTCGGCCGGCGGCGCCTCGATGTCGATTGCGTGGGCCGCCTCCGGCCCGACCGCGATCTTGTCCATGTACACAGCCGCTCCCGGGAAGAACATCGACCCGCGCTCGGCAACCGCGATCACCGCGATCGCGTTGGGCTGGCCGTTGGCCGTCAGCCGCGTACCCTCGAGCGGGTCGACGGCCACGTCGACCTCGGGCCCGGAGCCGCTTCCGACCTCCTCGCCGTTGTAGAGCATCGGCGCCTCGTCCTTCTCCCCCTCGCCGATGACGACGACTCCGGCCATCGCGACCGTGTCGAGCATGAGCCGCATCGCGTCGACCGCCGCCTGATCGGCCGCAATCTTGTCGCCGCGCCCGACCCAGCGCGCAGCGCCCATCGCGGCGGCCTCCGTCACCCGCACCAGCTCCAGCGCGAGGTTCCGATCGGGTCGCATCCCGGCGGTCACCGGGACGAATCCTACGAGGTCACATGCGTTCAGGCGCCTCGACCCCAATCAGGTCGAGACAGCGGGCGACGACTGTCCGTGTGGCGCGCACGAGACCGAGCCGGAACGCTTGCGCCTCGCTCTCCAGCACCCGGTGCTCGTGGTAGAAGCGGTGGAAGTCGTCGGCGAGACGGATCGCATAGACGGTCAGCTGATGCGGCGCGCGCCGCTCAACGGCCTCCGCCACGACCTCCGGGAAGTCGGCGAGCCGCTTGACGAGCTCCCGCTCCTTCTGCGCGAGCTCCGGGGGCGGCTCAGCCGAGACGGGCGCGCCTCCTGCGTTTCGCTCGATGCCGGCCGTGCGAGCGTGCACGTACTGAACGTAGTAGACGGGGTTCTTCTGCGAACGCTCGGCAGCGAGGTCCACGTCGAGCTCGATCGTCTGGTCTGGCCCTCGGGAGACGAGGTACCAGCGGGCCGCGTCGACGCCGATCTCGTCGATCAGCTCGTCGAGCGCGACCAGGTCGCCCGCCCGCTTCGACATCTTCGTGGTCTGGCCGCCGCTCGTCAGGTGGACGAACTGGTAGAGGAGCACCTCGACCCGCTCGGGGTCGTAGCCGAGCATCCGCGCGATCGCCGCGTACCAGAGGCGGGTTCCGTGGTGATCGGCGCCGAGGACGTAGATCGCTCGGTCGAATCCCCGCTCGAGCTTGTCGATCAGGTAGGCGACGTCGGCAGCACGGTAGGTCGGCAGGCCGCCTTGCTCGGGCGAGCGGATCAGGACGCGATGGTCGGTATCCCCGTATGCCGACGACCTCGCCCAGAGAGCTCCGTCCCGCTCGTAGGTGTCCAGACGCGGAAGCACATCCGGCAGCCGCTGCTCCAGCTCGCTCTGCAGCGCCCAGCTGTCGAAGTGGACGCGGAAGCGCTCGAGTGTCGCCTCGATCTGCGCAAGCATCGGCGGGACGGGGTCTCCGTCGATCCGTGCGAGCTCGCCGATATAGGCGCCGCGGTATCCGTCCTCGGGCGGCTCCTCTCCGCGCCGGACGGCGTCGACCGACGCGCGGAACCGTTCCATCTGGGTGCCCGCGTCGTTGTAGTAGTACTCGCGCTCCACGCCGTGGCCCGCAAAGGCGAGAAGCCGAGCGACGGCGTCGCCGTACGCCCCGTTCCGTGCGGCGGAGACCACGATTGGCCCTGTCGGGTTGGCCGAGACCATCTCGACCTGGACGCGCTCGGCCTTCTCCACGAAGCTGCCGCCGTAGTCCACGCCGTCGTCGAGCGCCTCGCCGAGGGCCTCGCCGAACCACGCGCCGGTCAGCCAGAGATTGACGAAGCCCGGCCCGGCCACTTCCGCCCTGTCGACGTCCGGCAGCGTTGCGGCACGCTCGGCCAGCTCGAGCGCGAGCTCGCGGGGCGATCGCCCCGTCGCACCGCCCAGGCGCAGTGCGACGTTCGTCGAGTAGTCGCCGTGCTCGGGGCGCGCCGGCCGCTCGAGCTCGACCGCCTCGCCGGCAAGGCCGGAGAGCGCGGCCTCGAGGCGCGCGAGCGGGCTAGCCGGCAACGGACTCGCGGGAGGCGAACATGTTCTCGACGGCGCGAAGCTCTTCGCGCGTGCCGACGGCGACGACGACGTCACCATCGTCCAGGACAGCCTGGGGCCCGGGCGTCGTATCGAACATCCCGTCGCGCTTGCGGAGAGCGACGATGTACGCACCGGTGAGCGTGTGCACCTGGAGATCGCCGATCGACTTCCCCGTCTGGCCGCTGCCGTTCAGGACCTGGATCTCCTCGAACCGGAAATCGTCGCCCGGCGAGCCGGTGACCACGTCGAGGAAGGCGGTGACCTGAGGCTTCAGGACGAGGTTGGCCATCACGCGGCCGGCGGCGAGATACGGCTCGACGATTCGGTCTGCGCCGGCCAGGCGGAGCTTCTTCGCAGCTTCCTCGTCAGAGGCGCGGGCGACGATCAGCAGGTCGGGTCGCACGTTCCGCGCCGACAGGGTGATGTAGAGGTTGTCGGCGTCGTCATCCGAGGCGACGACCAGGCCGCTCGCGCGTGCGAGCCCGGCCGCGGCGAGGTCCTCGTCCTCGGTCGCGCTTCCCTCGATCAGCAGGTCTCCCGCCTCGCGCGCGGCGGCGATCGCATCCGGATTGAAGTCGATGATCACGTACTGCCGGCCCTGCTGGCGAAGCTCGGCGGCGACGCGACTGCCGACTCGACCATAGCCGCAGATGATCAGGTGATCGGTCAGCCGGTCGATGATTTGCCGTCTCCTCCGCTCGGCCCAGGCGCCGGTGACCACGCCTCGGGCGATTACCTCGACGAGCACCGCCGCGAGGTAGCCGTAGATTGCCATTCCGGTGAGGATCAACACGATCGTCACGAGTTCTCCACCGATGCCGCGCGGGACGGTGTCGATGCCCGTCAGCGAAATCGTCACGACTGCGCGGTAGAGGGCCTTGTGGAAGCTCTCGCCGAGAACCGCCAGAAACGCGCCGGTGCCCGCGCCGACGACCGCGAAGAACGCCGCTACCGCGAGCGCGAAGTGCCGGAGCGTGAAGCCCGTGTCCACGCGAGTAGTATCCCGGCGTGGACAGCGAGGGAGCCGAGCGCCAGCTCAACATCCACCTGGATCCGTCGCATCTCGGTGGCGTGTACGCGAACTTTGCCAACATCAGCTTCTCCGACTACGAGTTCACGATCACGTTCGCCCGGATCGACCACGAGGTCGAGGAAGGTGACGTGCCCGGGGTCGTCGTGTCCCGGGTGAACCTCTCGACCCGGTTCATGAAAGAGCTGCTCGACGCCATGCAGGACTCCTGGTCGAAATGGTCGACCAGTGAGGGGATCCGGAACCTGCCCGAGGTTCCGCCCAGCGGAGACCAGTCCTAGGGCTTCCCCTGCCGGGCCTTCCAGGCCTCGACCATCGCGATTCGCTGCACGGGCGTCGGGTGCGTCTCGAGCAGGAGGTACGACCAGGTCGGCGGATTCGGTTCGTTGAGGTCGGTGCGCGTGAACTGAGCGAACAGCTTCTCTGCGGAGACCGGGTCACGCACGGTCCGGAGCGCCATCCAGTCGGCCTCCGCCTCGATGTGCCGGGAGATCTCGTTGTTGAGAGGAGTAGATCCGACCTGGAGCGCAACGAGGACGAGCAGCGCAAGCGGAACCGCCGCGGCCTCGCGCATGCCTCCCTTGCGGCGCGTCAGGCGTTCGATCAGGAAGGCGCCCGGAAGCGCGAACAGCGCGTACCAGGCGAGCCCCTTGAGCAGGTGATTCCGGGCCTGATGGCCGTACTCGTGCGCGACCACGACCCGCACCTCCCGCGTCGTGAAGCGTCTGTCCAGCAGCGTGTCCCAGAGGACGACGCGGCGACTTGGCCCGAGCCCGAACGTATACGCGTTCACCGCTTTTGTGCGGTCACTGACCTTCTGGATGCGAATCGGAACGTCAGCCACGCCCTCTTTGGTCGCGATGGCCTTCGCCTGCGCGGCGAGCTGACGGTCGGGAAGCCGCTTGAGCCCCGTGGTCAGGTACGGCGAGACGAACAGGAAGAGCGCCGCCAGGCCGACGAAGGCGGGGCCGCCGACGAGCCACCAGAATCGCCCCAGGACCCCGGCGAGGCCCATGACGATCAGGAGCGCGAGGCAGAGGAAGAGAAACTGGCCGGCCAGCAGGAACCAGTTGGCGAAGATGATGTCGAGGACATTGCCCTCGGCAAGTCCGTAGTGGCGCTGCCAGAAGAAATCGGCGATCTGGAAAGGAAGCTGCGTCAGCCAGGCGATGGCAAAGCCCAGCATCCCGAGCAGCATCCCGGTGCCGATCCGGCCCGCGGCCGATTCCTTCGTGAAGCGCTCGCCGCGCAGCGCGTAGTACACGAATGCCCCGAGCAGGGCCAGCTGGGAGGCGACGAAGCTCCAGCGCTCGAAGCGGCCGAAGTCGTCGGCACGCCGCAGGATGCGCTCGGAGAAGAACCGATGCGCATCGAGCTGAGGCAACTTCAGGTCGTCCGGGACGACGCTGCTCGTCCAGAGGAAATACGCAGCCACAGACCAGACCCCGGCGAGCGCGGCTAGTGTTGCGGCCCGCCCGAGGGTCGGCATGCGCGTCGCGGTCATTTCGGACATCCACGGTAACTTGCACGCGCTGGAGGCGGTTCTGGCAGCGGTCGACGACGAATCGCCGGATGCCGTCTGGTGCCTCGGGGACATCGTCGGCTATGGCCCACGGCCGAACCGATGCTGTACCGCCGTGGCCGCGCGAACAGAACTGTCCCTAGTCGGCAACCACGACCTCGGGGTCCTGGGATCGATCGACCTCGACGGGTTCTCGCCCGAGGCGGCCGAGGCCGCCGTGTGGACCCGAGGTGTGCTTTCGGCGGCAGCGCGGACGTATCTCGAGGGGCTTAGCCCAGCCGGAAGCCAGGAGGGCGTCGAGCTCTTCCACGGCAGCCCGAGCGATCCCGTCTGGGACTATGTGCTCAGCGGTGATTCCGCGCTCCAGGCCTTGGAGCTGACCACCGCGCCGGTCGTCCTCGTCGGGCATAGTCACGTCCCGATTCAGGTGCTCCTCGCCGACCGAACACTCTCCGGTGGGCTCGCCCCCGGCGGCACCGAGATCGACCTCTCGGAGGGGCGGTGGCTGCTCAACCCAGGGTCGGTCGGCCAGCCGCGCGACGGCGATCCGCGCGCCGCCTACCTCCTGCTCGACCTCGCCGCCGGACGGGTCGTCTTTCGCCGGACCGAATATCCGATCGAGGCCACCCAGTTGGAGATCAGGGAGAGAGGGCTGCCCGATGCGCTCGCTGAGCGCCTGGGTCGCGGCGTGTAGCTGTGTCGTCCTCGTCGCAGGCTGCGGCGGCTCGTCGGGGCCGAGGCTGCCTTCGGACTACGCGGGTCCGGCCGCGCTGCAGGCGGATCAAGCCGTAGTCCTGCTCAGGGGCCGGTCGACCTGCACAGCTCGGCGCCTCCTCCTCGCGATGCAGAAGGAGGCGATCCGCCAGGTCAACGCCCACGCGATCCCTCCCGCGCTTCAAGAAGGGCTCCTATCGCGTATCAACGACCTGGTCGGGGTCGTCGAATGCGGGCCGCCGATCAACGCCACGCCGGCGCCGGCCGCGAGGGCCACCGCGCTCGCCACCTGGATTCGCGCCCACTCCTAGCCCTGGCCGGACAGGTCCGCGGCGGCCACGTCGGGGGTCTGTCCCCTGGCATGTCTCCAAGAGGCAGGTTTGACGCATCGATGTTCGTCGATTAGATTGATGGCCGTCGATATGAGCGAACTCCTCGATCCTGTCTCGTGCTGCGCACCGCTCGCGGCCTCGGCGCTGTCGGACGCGGAGGTCGACGCGACCGCCGCGATCTTCCGTGCCCTCGGCGATCCCGCCCGGGTGCGGATCGTCAACTGCCTCGCGACCAGCGACGGCCCGGTCTGTCCCTGTGAGCTGATCGAACCGCTCGGACTCGGCCAGCCGACCGTGAGCCACCACCTCAAGACGCTCGTCGAGGCGGGGCTTCTGGAGCGCCAACAGCGGGGTCGCTGGGCTTATTTCAGCCTCCGCCCCGAGGCTGTTCGCCGCCTGACCGCTCTCGCCGACCTGAAGGGAGTGTGCTGCTGATGACGACGTCTCGGGACGAGCTTCGCGAGGAAGTGCGCCGGCGCTACGCGGACGCCGCGACCGCAGCGACCAGTGCAAGCGCAGGCTGCGGCAGCGGCTCCTGCTGCGCCGATGCGGGCGAGAAAGCGCGGTTCGGCAGCGCGCTCTACACCTCCGAGGAACGTGGCGAGCTTCCCGACGCCGCGGCGCTTGCGAGCCTCGGTTGCGGCAACCCGACGGCGGTCGCCGACCTCGCCGAGGGCGAGACGGTGCTCGACCTCGGCTCCGGCGGCGGCATCGACGTGCTCCTCTCGGCGAAGAGGGTCGGCCCGACGGGCGTCGCCTACGGGCTCGACATGACCGAGGAGATGCTCGCTCTCGCCCGCCGGAATGCGGAGGAAGCCGGAGTCCGCAACGCGATCTTCCTCCGCGGGCTGATCGAGGACATCCCGCTACCCGCGGAATCGGTGGACGTCGTGATCTCGAACTGCGTGATCAATCTCTCGGTCGACAAGCCGGCCGTGTTCGCCGAGCTCGCCCGGGTGATCAAGCCGGGTGGGCGCATCGGCGTCTCCGACGTCGTCGCCGAGGACCGGCTTTCAACGGAGGAGCGCGGGCGGCGAGGAAATCACGTGGGCTGTATCGCCGGCGCGCTCTCGAAGAGCGAGTACGAGGGAGCGCTGGCAGCTGCCGGCTTCGCCGACGTCTCGGTCACGTTCACGCACGAGGTGGCGGACGGGATGCACGGCGCGATCGTGAAGGCGCGCAGGCCCGCAGCGACGACCGAGGCGCACGCGAAGTCGCTTCCCCTGGTCGAACAGACCTCTCGCGCCGGCTGCTGCTAGCGGCTCAACGAGTCTTGGTCGACTCGGCCGCGGTCTCGTCGACCATGATGCCCTCGCGGGCGAGCGCGAGCTGCACGTCTTCGCGCGCCTTGTAGATCCGCCACTTGACCGTGGCGAGCGTGATCTCGAGCGCGTCCGCGATCTCGGTGTAGGAGAGCCCGACGACGTCACGCAGGAGGAGGGCCATTTTGAGATCCTCGTTCAGGTCCTCGACCGCACGCCAGACGGCGTCGATCGCCTCGAGGCGCTCGAACGGCTGGTCGAGAACCTCGAGACCCGGCAGGTCGTCGAGCGCGACGGGCGACCTCGGCCTTCGCTCGTTCGCGCGGAGCTCGTCGAGCACCCGGTTCTTCGTCACCTGAAAGAGCCACGTGGTGAACCGGCAGCGGAGCGAGAACTTGGGCAGGCCCTGGAAGACGCGCAGGAAAACCTCCTGCGTCAGATCCTCGGCGAGCGACCGATCGCCCACCAGCCGGTACACGTAGTTGAAGACCGGCGTCTCGTACGCGCGCACGATGATCGAGAAGGCGCGCTCGTCGCCCTTTTGCGCTTTCCGGAGAACTCCGAGATCAGGTTGCGCGAGTGACAAGGTGCCGGAGTATAGCGCGGTGCATAGATGACTGAGCCGTATTCATGCCGCGATCAACACAATTCTCACGCTCGTATTACGTTCCTCTGCGGTCCAGTGGATTTCCTAACAGGAGGCTCGCTCCGGTCATGAGGTCCGGCTTCGGTAGGCCCAACAACCCCAGGCACGTCGGCGCCAGGTCGCGGAGGCCGCCGCCAGAGCGAATGGCAGGCCCCGGCTCGGTGACGACGAGCGGCACCGGGTTCGTCGAGTGGGCCGTGTCCGGGCTCCCATCGGCTTCGAGCATCTCCTCGGCGTTTCCGTGGTCAGCGGTGATCACGGCGACTCCACCCGCCCGCTGAACGGCGTCGACGACCGTGCCCAGACACGTGTCGACCGTCTGCACTGCGGCGACCGCCGCCGGAATCAGACCGGTGTGGCCGACCATGTCCGGGTTGGCGAAGTTGACGATCCCGAAGCGATAGCCCTTGCCGATCTCTCGAGCGAAGCGGGCTGCAACCTCGGGTGCGGACATCTCCGGTTTCTCGTCGTAGGTCGCCACGTCGCGCGGCGACGGCACCAGGATGCGAGTCTCCCCTGCCCACTCCTCCTCGTGCCCGCCGTTGAAGAAGTAGGTGACGTGCGCGTACTTCTCCGTCTCCGCGGCGTGGAGCTGGCGCGCCGACTGCCGGGCGAGCACCTCGGCGAGCGTCTCCGGCACGTCCTGCTCCTCGAAGACGACCGGGCAGTCGAGGTCGTCGCGGTAGCGGGTCATCGTCGTCAGGTCGTAGCCGCCTTCGAGCAGGCGCTGCAAGAGCTGCCGGGCGCGGTCGGGCCGGAAGTTGAAGAAGATCGCGGCGTCCTCCTTCCGAAGTCTCGGCCGCCCTTCGAGCACGATCGGCTCGATGAACTCGTCAGTGACACCCCGGTCGTAGCTGGCGCGCACTGCCACGACAGGATCCAAGGCGACCTCGCTCTCGCCGGCGGTGATCGCCCGGAACGCACGATCGGTCCGCTCCCAACGCCCGTCCCGGTCCATCGCGTAGTAGCGGCCGCAGACGGTGGCGATCCGCTCGGTCGGGAGCTCGGCCAGATCGTGAACCGCCGCCCGGGGTGAGACGTCCCGGCCGTCGGTGAAGGCGTGAATCCACGTCTTCTCCGGCGCGAAGCGAAGGAGCGCGCGAACGTGGTTGATGTGCGAATGGACGCCGCCGTAGGAGACGAGCCCGAGCAGGTGCACCCGCTCGGCGCGCTCGAACGCCGAGACGAGAGCGGGGTTCTGGAAGAAGGACCCGTCTTCGATCGCCTTGTTCACGCGCATCAGGTCCTGGTAGAGGATCCGCCCGGACCCGATCGTCAGGTGGCCGACCTCGGAGTTCCCCATCTGCCCGGGCGGGAGGCCGACCGCCTCGCCGGACGCGTCCAGCGTCGTGTGCGGGAAGCCCGCCCAGAGCCGGTCGAACACGGGGGTCGCCGCGAGCTCCACCGCGTTTCCCGGCCCGGCCGGCGCACAGCCCCAGCCGTCGAGGATGACGAGCGCTACGACCGGGTAGCCGCGAGACAAATCGCTGCGAAGGAGTCGACGTCGAGGGAGGCGCCGCCCACGAGGGCTCCGTCGACGCCCTCCTGACCGAGCAGCTCGGCGGCGTTCTGCGGCTTCACCGAGCCGCCGTAGAGGACGGGAACGTCCAGGCGAGATTTGATGAACGCATGCGCCTCCCGGGCGATCTCCGGGGCCGCCGTCTTGCCGGTTCCGATCGCCCAGACCGGCTCGTAGGCGACAACGAGATCGTCGTGGGCCTCGAGAACCGCCAGCTGCCGGCGCAGAACCGCCTCGGTCTCGCCGGCCTCGCGCTCGCTCTCGGTCTCACCGACGCACGCGATCACGGCAAGACCCGTCTCGAGCGCTGTACTCGCGCGCCGGCCGACCTGCTCGTCGGTCTCGCCGAAGTACTGCCGGCGCTCGGAGTGGCCCACGATGGCGCCGTAGACACCGAACTCGCGCAGCATCAGAGGAGAGACCTCGCCGGTGAACGCGCCCTCCGTCTCCCAGTGGACGTTCTGCGCGGCAACGGCGATCTCGGTGCCGGCGAGGAGCTGAACTGCCACGGCGAGCGATACGAAAGGGGGGCAGACGACGAGGCCGACCGTCCCGAGGTCGCGCTCGCGCAGCGCCACGCAGAACTTGGCGGTCTGCGCCGGGCCCTTGAACATCTTCCAGTTGGCCGCGATCAGCAAGGGCCGGACCTTACGCGCTCGGAATGGCCGCCACGCCGGGCAGCTCTTTCCCCTCGAGGAACTCGAGCGCTGCGCCGCCGCCCGTCGAGAGCCACGACATCTGGTCCTGGAGCCCGAGCTCCGTCAGCGCCCGCGCCGAGTCGGCGCCGCCGACCACGGAGTGCGCGGACGATCGGGCCACCGCCTCGGCCACGGCTCTGGTGCCCTGGGCGAAGCGCGGCCACTCGAACACGCCCATCGGGCCGTTCCAGAAGATCGTTCGCGCCTTCGCGATCTCGTCCGCGAACTCGCGGCGTGTCTCCGGGCCGATATCCAGCCCGAGCCATCCCACCGGGAGCTGGTCGTACGGGACGATCCTCGTCTCGGCGTCCGGCTCGAAAGCCGCTGCCGCGACCACGTCCCGCGGCAGCTCGACCAGGAAGCCGAGCGCATTCCCGTCGCGCAGCTCCTCGGCCATCTTGCCGCCGACGAGCACGACGTCGGCTCTGCCTCCGAGGTTCCGGAGCACGCCGAGCTTGTCCTCGACCTTTGCCCCTCCCGAGACGAGAACGAACGGCCGCTCGACGTCGCCGAGGAGACGGCCGAGCTCCTCCAGCTCGCGCTCGAGCAGCAGGCCCGCATAGGCCGGAAGCAGCTGCGCGACGCCCACGGTCGAGGCATGTGCACGGTGAGCCGAGCCGAACGCGTCGTTGACGAACAGGTCACGGCCCTCGGCGAGCTCGCGCGCGTAGTCCGGGTCGTTCTTCGTCTCTCCCGGATTGAAGCGCGTGTTCTCGAGAACGTGGATTCGCTCATCCGGCAATAGCTCGCGCAGGCGTGCGGCCACGGGTGCCATCGAGAAGGCCGGGTCCGGGCCCTTCGGCCGTCCGAGGTGCGAACAGACCGCGACGTCAGCCGCGTCTCGCTCGAGCAGGAGCTCCAGGGTCGGCAGCGAGGCGCGAATCCGCGTGTCGTCGGCCACGCGGCCGTTCTCGAGCGGCACGTTCAGGTCGGAGCGCACGAGCACGCGCTTGCCGCCGACGTCGGCGTCGCGAACGCTCCTGGGTTTGTTCACTAGACGATTCTGCTGATCAGGTCGACGAGCCGGCACGAGTAGCCCCACTCGTTGTCGTACCAGCCGATCACCTTGACCTGATTGGCATGCGCCATCGTCGACAGGCCGTCGATGATGCAGGACGAGGAATTGCCGACGATGTCGGAGGAAACGATCGCGTCCTCCGTGTACTCGAGCACCCCCTCCCAGCCGCCCTTCCCGGCAGCACTGCGATACGCCTCGTTGACCTCCTCCCTCGAAGCCTCCCGGCCGAGGATGCAGACGAGGTCGGTCACGCTGCCGTCGGGGACGGGCACGCGCATCGCCATGCCGTCCAGCTTGCCCTTCAACTCGGGAATCACCTCGCCGATCGCCCGCGCCGCGCCCGTCGAAGTGGGGACGATGTTCTGCGGCGCGGAACGCATCCGGCGCAGATCGGGCTTGCCCTTGCGCGTAAGCGCGATCTGATCCTGCAGCTGCTGCTCCGTCGTATAGGCGTGGATCGTCGTCATGAAGCCCGACTGGATCCCGAAGGTGTCGAGGAGGATCTTCGCCATCGGGCCGAGCGAATTCGTCGTACAGGACGCGTTGGAGACGATGTGGTGCTTCTCCCGGTCGTAGGCATCGTCGTTGACGCCGAGCACGAGCGTCACGTCCGGATCCGTGGCGGGTGCCGAGATGATCACCTTCCGCGCCCCGGCCTGAAGATGCTTCGCCGCGCCCTCCCGGTCGGTGAAGAGGCCCGTCGACTCCACCACGACGTCGACCTCCAGGTCCTTCCAGGGCAGCGCTTCCGGTTCACGTTCGGAGAGCACACGAAACGAGTTGCCCTCGACGGAGATCTCGTCCCCGGCTACCTCGACGGCTGCCTGGAGAACGCCGTGGGTCGAGTCGTAGCGCAGCATGTGCGCGAGGATCTCGGGCGAAGCGAGATCGTTGACCGCGACCACCTCGAACCCGCCTCCGCGGGCCAGGTGCGCGCGATAGAAGTTCCGGCCGATCCTGCCGAAGCCGTTGATCCCGACACGTGTAGCCACTCCGACTCCTCCCCCTCGATTGCGGAGCGGAGTCTAATCGGGGGGTTCAGCAGCCGCCGAACTTGAGCCGGACGGAGCCGGAGCCCGCCAGCCGCCCGCCGCTTCTGATCTCGATGCGGTAAACGCCCTCCTCGAGCGCGCCCTTCGTCCGGTAGAGGTTGAAGGCGGTTCGCCCCGCGTCGCCGTCCTCCCAGCGAAACGGGAACGAGAAGACCTTCTTGCCGTTGAAGAACCAGGTCGCCGAGCTCGGAACCTTGTCGCGCATGCCGCTGAAGCGGACGAACGCGTAGAGCGTCTTGATCGGCCTCGCCGTGCAGGAGGTACCACCCGCGACCGCATCCCGCGGCGGGAGGCCGCCCTTCGCCTTCGTTGCCGCCCAGGCCACGACGCGCACCTTGCCGGCGTCGACGGTCGCACCAGTGACCGCTGGCAGCGCGAGCGCGATCAGGAGGATGGCAAGCACGCGCCGCACGAGCGGTAGGTAAGCCGGTCAACGCCGTTCCGTCAAGCGTTGCGCGTCAATGCCGCTTCCAGTGCTGACCTGGAGGCTGCCGGGCGTCCGTCTAATGCCCGATCGGCTCGCCGCGTAAGAAGCCGCCGGAAGCGGGGGGGCGGGCGGGAAGCAACGACGGCGACCAACCCCCACCGGAGAAAAACCAG
>JBBRYK010000080.1:0-12711 GCA_038237665.1 Gaiellales bacterium
CTCCTCAAGGATCTCGATCCAGCGTTCCGGGTGGCCGTCGCCCATCCACGGGTGCATCCGAATTCCGAGGAGGTCGGCCATCAAGGCGACGCGATCGTGAACTATGAGGAACGCGTCGCTCTCCGAATGGCCCCCGCCGAGGGTGCCGTCGCCGACCTCCTCGAAGCGGTAGTGCTTCACGCAGTTGAGCCTACCCCGTCGATCGCGGCCCGGAGCGAGCGCACGTAGTCGCGCAGCGGAGTCGGGCCTTGCGCCGCGACCTCGACCGCGCGCGAACCGACGACGACGCCGTTGACGAGCGCGGCGGCGGCGCGCGCATGCTCCGGCGTGGAGATCCCGAAGCCGGCATGGAGCGGGAGGTCGGTGAGCCGCCGCGCTCGCTCGACGAGCCCGGCGAGCGCGGGGGAGAGGTCGGCACGCGCGCCGGTCGTCCCCGTCAGCGTGACCAGGTACAGCCAGCCGTCCGTCTCTTCGGCCGCCAGGCGGAGGCGTTCGTCGGTCGAGGTCGGCGCCACGAGCTGGACCCGCCGAAGCTCCCGTCGCTCGCCCCCCGGCAGGTCGGCGACGATCAGGCTCGTCGCCCCGGCCGTGGCGGCGTCCTCGGCGAACCGCTCCCAGCCGTACGCCTCCAGCAGCGAGGAATAGGTCATTGGGACGAGTGGCGTCGCGGGAAGCTGCTCACGGATGACGGCCAGACACTCGAGGCAGGCTGCGGTGCGCATCCCCTCGGCGAGCGCGAGCTCGGCGGCGCGGCGGATCACCGGCCCGTCGGCAAGGGGGTCGGAGAACGGAAAGCCGATCTCGATGAGGTCGGCTCCGCCCTCGACTGCCGCCTCGGCGAGCTCGGGCGTCGCGGCTCCGGCCATCAGGTAGATCGCAAGGCGTTTTGCACTCACCGGCGAATCCCGGCTGCGTGCAGCGTTTTGGCAGGATCGGGCTGGCGGTTCCTCGTCCCGGCTGGGTGGGAGCGGGCGCGCTGCGGCTCGTTGCGCTCAGCCTCTTCGTGGTCCTCGTGGCGATGCTGCGTCCAAGGCTGACGCCCTACGCGGCCGGCTGGGTCGTGCTCACCGGCGGCCTCGGCATGGTCGCCGGCGGCGCGCTCTTCGCCCTGCGGACGCGCAGCCTGGCGCTGCGCCTGCCCCTGCCCGGCCGAGCCCAGCGGGCGACGGAGGCGTCGTTCCTGCTCCTGCGCCGGCTGGGCCTCCCGTTGCTGGGCCTGGCGTTCTTCCTCTTCTGGACGCTCGTCTACATGGGCGTGTGGTGGGCGCATCCCACCGACGCCTTCCGCGGCCTCGGCCAGAACCCACGCTTCGCGGACTTCTTCTACACCGCCGTGTCGACCGCGTTCATCTCGCCGCCCGGAGACATTCTCGCCCACTCGCGTGGTGCCAGGGCCGCGACCATGATCGAGATGATGACCTCGTTCGCGTTGGTGACCGCGTACGCGTCGAGCTTCATCGATCTGCGGCGAAGCGGGCCGGACCCTGTCGAGCGGGCCGAGGCCTGACATCAGGCGCCCAGGACCTCGGCCAGGTCCTTGTCGCCTCGCCCCGACAGGCAGACGAGGATGAGCTCGGCGTCGAGCTCCGCGGCCCGGGCCAGGGCATGTGCGGGCTCGAGTGCGGGAATGATCCCCTCGGTCGAAGCGAGCCGGCGGAAGGCGGCGAGAGCCTCCTCGTCGCTAGCGCTGACGTACTCGGCGCGGCCCGAGTCGCGGAGGAACGCGTGCTCGGGCCCGACGCCCGGGTAGTCGAGCCCGGCGGAGATCGAATGGGCGTCCACGATCTGCCCGTCCTCGTCGGCGAGGAGCGAGGAGCGCGCGCCATGGAGGACGCCGGGCCGACCCGTTCCGAGTGACGCCGCGCCGGCGGCCTCAACGCCGAGCAGGCGCACCGAGAGGTCGTCGACGAAGGCCGTGAACAGCCCGATCGCATTCGAGCCGCCACCGACGCAGGCGACCGCGATGTCCGGAAGCCTGCCTTCCCTGTCGAGTACGTCTGCGCGCGCCTCGCGACCGATCACGGCCTGAAGCTCGCGGACGATCTCCGGGTATGGATGCGGCCCGACGCACGAGCCGATCAGGTAGTGGGTCGAGTCGACGTTCGTGATCCAGTCGCGGATCGCCTCGCTCGTGGCCTCCTTGAGCGTTCGCGTTCCGAACTCGACGGGCCGCACCTCCGCGCCGAGCAGTCCCATCCGGTCGACGTTCGGACGCTGGCGGCGCATGTCCTCGGAGCCCATGTACACGACGCATTCGAACCCGAATCGAGCGCAGACCGTCGCCGCCGCCACGCCGTGCTGGCCGGCCCCGGTCTCGGCAACGACCCGTCGCTTGCCGAGCCGCCGGGCGAGCACGGCCTGGCCGAGCGCGTTGTTGAGCTTGTGCGCCCCCGTGTGCAGCAGGTCCTCGCGCTTCAGGTAGAGCCGCTTGCCCGGCGCGAACCGCTCGGCGAGGGTCAGCGGCGTCGGGCGGCCGGCGTAGGTCGCACCCAGCTCTTCCAGCTCCGCGGCAAACGTGGGGTCGCCCTGGGCCTCGCGCCAGCCCGCCTCCAGCTCGTCGAGGGCCGGGATCAACGTCTCCGGCACGTAGCGGCCGCCGTAGGTCCCGTACAGGCCCGAGCTCATCTCGCCGCCTCGACGAAGGCCCGAACGCGATCGTGGTCCTTGATCCCGGGCGAGACCTCGAGGCTCGACGCAGCGTCGACCGCCCACGGGCGCACCGCCTCGATCGCGGCGCGGACGTTCTCGGGGCCCAGGCCACCCGCCAGCATCAATCGTCCCTCGACCGCCCGGGCGCGGTCGAGGTGCGACGGGTCGTCCTCGAGCCAGGGCAGGTCGACGACCTTCGCGACCTCGTCGTCGCCGCGCAGCAGGACCGCGTCCCGGCCCCGGACCCGGCCTTCCTCCCGCGGGTAGAGCTGCTGGAGATCGCCTTCCGCGCCTCGCTCGCCGACGTACACACCGACCGCGAGCACGTCCTCCGGCACGTCGAGAGCCTTCGCGGCCCGCCGCGGGCTGTCGGCAACGAGGATGAAGCCGCAGAGGTCGGCTCCGGCCTCGACCGCAACGGCGACGTCTTCCTCGCGCGTGAGCCCGCAGACCTTGACCAGCGGTCGAGCGAGCAGTTCCCGGAGCCTCGCCGCCGGATCGCCGGCCTGCATCAGCGCCGTCCCGACGAGGACGGCGTCGGCGCCGGCCAGCTCGGCCAGCGCCGCCTGCGCACGCGAGCCGATCGCGCTCTCCGCGATCACAGTGCGGTCGCGGGGAGCCGTGCTAACGAGCTCGAGCTGGGTGGCGCGGTCGATGTGGAAGGTGCCGAGATCGCGGGCGTTCAGCCCGATCGGGTCCGCGCCCAGCCGCACGCCCCGCGCAAGCTCGTCGGCATCGTGGGCCTCCACGAGCGCGTCCATCCCGAGAGCCCGCGCATGGGCCTGAAGCGTCGAGGTCTGCCCGTCGTCGAGGTCGCGCAGCAGGAGCAGCACCGCGTCCGCCCCCGCAGCCCGCAGCTCGTCGAGCTGCTGCGTGCGGCTGAAGAAGCCTTTGGCCAGCAGCGGCAGTGGCGTCGTCTCGCGCGCGGCACGCAGGTCGTCGATCGAACCGTCGAAGCGCTCGTCGACGAGAACCGACATCGCCGCCGCGCCGGCGAGCTCGTAGGCGGCCGCATAGGCGCGCACGTCGGCACCGGGCCGGATCGCGCCCGCCGAGGGTGATCGGCGCTTGAACTCGGCGATCGCCTGGAGCCCCGGTCGAGCGACAGCCTCGAGAAAGCTCACGGCGCGTCCTGTGTGAACCGTGCGAGCTCGTCCAGGCGGGTGGCGGCAGCGCCCGAGTCGACGGCGTTGCGGGCGAGCTCCAGCCCCTCCTGCAGATCCTCCGCGTGACCGCCGGCCGCGATCGCTCCGGCCGCGTTGAGCAGGATCGCGTCCCGCCTTCCGTCGCGCGCGCCCGCGAAGACGTCGCGGATCGCCTGGGCGTTCTCCGCGGGCGATCCACCCCGAAGAGCAGCGGGCGAGCAGCGCTCGATGCCGAGCGCTTCCGGGTCGATCGTCCGTTCGCGAATTTCGCCGTCGACGACCTCGCAGACGAGATTCGGGCCGCACGGTGAGAGCTCGTCGATCCCTCCAGCGCCGTGAACGACGAACGCCCGCCTGGTGCCCAGCCGGCAGAGAACCTCGGCCATCGTGCGCACGAGGTCACGTGAGTACACACCCAGGACCTGGGCGCGTGCGCCGGCCGGATTCGTCAACGGCCCGAGCACGTTGAAGACCGTGCGGGTGGCGAGCTCGCGTCGCACCTGCGCAGCCTGGCGCATGGCCGGATGGTGCGCCGGCGCGAACAGGAACCCGAAGCCCAGCTCGTCGATCGACCGCGCCACGCGCCCCTCCGGCAGCTCGAGGACGAACCCGAGCGCTTCCAGCACGTCTGCGGAGCCCGACGCCGACGAGACTGCTCTGTTGCCGTGTTTGGCAACCGCTGCTCCCGCCGCCGCGGCGACGAGTCCCGCAGCGGTCGAGATGTTGATCGTGCCCGCTCCGTCGCCTCCCGTGCCCGCCGTGTCGACGAGGTCGTCCCGCTTCGGCCGGACGGGGAGGGCGTGCTCGCGCATCGCCTCGGCGCAGCCGGCGATCTCGTCGGCCGTCTCGCCCTTGCTCCGGAGGGCGATCAGGAAGCCCGCGATCTGCGCCGCTGTGGCGTCCCCGCGCATGATCGTGCCCATCGCGTCGCGCGCCTCCTCGCGGGTCAGGTCGTGGCCGTCGAGGACGCGGTCGATCTGGATCATCGTGCGAGGAAGTTTCTGGCCAGCTCGGGGCCGACCGGCGTGAGGACGGACTCGGGGTGGAACTGCACGCCGTCGATCGGCAGCTCTGGATGGCGGACGGCCATCACCTCGCCGTCCTCCGCCGTGGCCGAGACCTCGAGCACGGCCGGGATTCGCGTGGCCGCGAGCGAGTGGTACCGGCCCGCCAAGAAGTCCGGAGGCAGGCCCCGGAAGATTCCCCGGCCGTCGTGGTGGACGACGCTGGCCTTGCCGTGAACGAGCTCGCGGGCCTGCCCGACCTCCCCGCCGAACGCCTCCACGATCGCCTGGTGGCCGAGACAGACACCGAGCGTCGGGACCCGTCCGGCGAGGCGGCGGACGATCTCGGGCATCGACCCGGCATCGGCGGGCCGGCCGGGTCCGGGCGAGAGCACGAGGTGCGAAGGAGCCAGGCTTTCGGCCTCATCGGCGTCGATCTCCCCGGTGCGTCTGACAACGACCTCGGCACCGAGCTCGCCGAAGAGATGGGCGAGGTTGTAGGTGAACGAGTCGTAGTTGTCGACGAGTAGGATCACGCGTGCTCGGCCAGGTCTATCGCAGTTTCGAGCGCCTTGAGCTTGTTCAGGCACTCCTGGTGTTCGGCAGCCGGATCGCTGTCGGCGACGATGCCCGCGCCGGCCTGCAGGAGCGCGACGCCCTCGTGGAGGACGATCGTCCGGATCGCGATGCACGTGTCGAACGAGATGCCCGGAAGCGAGTAGCCGACGGCGCCGGCATACGGCCCGCGCCGGTAGGCCTCCAGCTCCGAGATGATCTGCATCGCGCGGACCTTCGGTGCCCCCGACACGGTTCCGGCGGGGAAGCACGCGCGGAGCAAGGCGAAAGGTGACACCCCCGCACGGAGCTCGCCCACGACCTCCGAGACGAGGTGTGTGACGTGGGAGAACCGTTCGGGCTCGAGGAACCGCTCGACCTCGACGGTTCCCGGTACGCAGACGCGGGAGAGATCGTTGCGGCCGAGATCGACGAGCATGACGTGCTCGGCGCGCTCCTTCTCCGAGGCGAGCAGTCGTTCGGCATCCCCCTCGCCCGGCCGGGTCGTGCCGGCTATCGGATTCAGGCTCGCCCGCGTTCCTTCGGCCTTGACGAGGGTCTCGGGGGACGACCCGATCAGAGCGATGTCGCCGAGCTCGAGCAGGAAGAGATACGGGGACGGGTTGACGCGGCGAAGCGCGCGATAGAGGTCGAGCGCGCCGGCCTCGGTCGGACGCTCGGCTCGCTGGGAGAGGACGATCTGAAAGGCATCGCCCGCGTGAATGTGCTCCTTGGCGCGCTTGACGGCGCGTTCGAAGTCGAAGCGGGACGGAAAGCGCCGCGTCGGCCCGGAGCGGGCCTCGTTCCGCCCCGGGTGCGGGTGGTGGGCGTCGAGCCGGGCGGTCACCTGCTCGGGATCGCCCCGCAGGACCTCGGCCATCCCCCGCGCGTGATCGAAGCGGATGAGCATGTCGGCGACGACGAACCGGCTCTCGGGGAGGCCGCGTCCGTCGGCCGGCAGCGACACGGTCCGCTCGAGTTTCGCGATGTGGTCGTAGCCCAGGTAGCCGACCACGGGCTCGCCGGAGGCCTCGCCCTCCTCGAAGGTGACGAGCCTCGATCCGCAACCGACGAAGGAGTGCCGTCCCAGTCGGCCCCGCTCCACCGATTCGAGCAGGAAGCTTCCCCCGCCGCAGGCCTCGCGCAGGCGGAGGTAGGCCCCGAGCGGGGTGATCAGGTCTGTCGGGATGACGGTGGTCGGATTCATGTCGGCAAACGAAAAGACCCTCCGGCTGGAAGGTCTCGGGCGGAACGGGCTGTGGCCTGGATCAGGTCAGGCGACGCTCCCGCCCCGCTCGTGGCGCCAGGCCCAGATCGGGGTCGCGGGAGTCATCTGCCACGAGGGTAGGCGCACCGCTCACGGGCGTCAAGGGGCCCTCGCGACGTGTCCGTTCGGGCCACGTCGGGGGCCAGACCCTGGCCGTGTCCGTTCGAGCCGGTTCGGCGCGTGGCCCCACTGCCGATCGTTAGCCTCTCGGAGTGACCCGATCCGTCATCGTCTCGGCCGTCCGGACGCCTTTCGGCAAGCTCGGCGGCGGGCTCAAGGGTTACGAGGCGACCGAGCTCGGGGCGATCGCGATCCGCGCGGCGCTCGATCGAGTCGACATCCGAAACGACGAGGTCGAGTACGTGATCATGGGCCAGGTGCTCCAGGGCGGGGCCGGCCAGGCGCCGGCGCGTCAGGGGGCGATCGGGGCCGGGCTGCCGGTCGAGGTGCCGGCGGACACGGTCAACAAGGTCTGCGCCTCGTCGATCCGCGCGGTCGAGATCGCGGATCTGATGATCCGGTCGGGCGACCACAGCGTGATCGTCACGGGCGGCATGGAGTCCATGTCGAACGCGCCCTACGTCCTGAAGAAGGCGCGTTTCGGCTATCGCCTCGGGGACGGAACGCTCATCGACCTGATGATCCATGACGGGCTCACGTCGAGCTTCGACAACCGGCACATGGTCGAGCAGGCCTCGTTCGTGGCCCGCGAGCTCGGGATCGCGCGCGAGGACCAGGATCGCTGGGCCGTGCGCTCGCACGAGCGTGCCGTCCGCGCGATCGACGAGGGCCGCTTCGCAGATGAGATCGTGCCGGTCGGAGACCTCGCGGTCGACGAGAGCCCACGCCGCGACACGTCGCTGGAGAAGCTCGCCTCGCTCAAGCCGGCCTTCGATCCCGAGGGCACGACGACCGCCGGAAACGCGCCCAGCGTCAACGACGGAGCGGCGGCGATCTTGGTCACGAGCGAGGAGTTCGCGCGTGAGCGGGGTCTCGAGATCCTGGCGACGATCGTCGCTCAGGGCTACGTCGCGGACGAGTTCGCCTACCTCGCCCGGACGCCTGCCAAGGCCGGCGCGATCGCGCTCGAGAAGGCGGGGAAGACGATCGGCGACGTCAAGCGAGTCGAGCTGAACGAGGCGTTTTCGTCGGTCGCGCTCAATTCGACGAAGCTGCTCGGCGCCGACCCGGAAACCGTGAACGTGAACGGCGGTGCCGTCGCACTCGGGCATCCGATCGGCGCCTCGGGCGCCAGGATTCTCGGGACGATGATCTACGAGCTCCGCCGGAACGGCGGCGGGCTGGGCCTGGCCGCGATCTGCTCGGGCGGCGGGCAGGGCGACGCCATCCTGCTCGAGGTCTAGCTCGCCGGCCTGTACCGCTCGAGGAACTCGAGCACGAGCGCGTTGAAGCGCTCCGGCTCGCGGTAGCTCGGTAGATGGTCGGAGTCTTCGAAGACCTCGAGGCGGGCCCCGGGAACCTGCTGCGCTAGCAGCGCGCAGATGTCGTTGATCCCCTGCACGTCGCGACCGCCCGAGATGACGAGTGTTGGTGCGCGCAACTCTCCGAGGCGGCCGGCGGCGGTCTCCGAGGGTTTGATCTCCTCGGGTAGCACGAAGGTCTTCGAGGCGTCGTGGGCGATGGAGCGCAAGGTCTCGTCGACGCCCACCGGCGCCCAGACCTCCAGCCAGAGATCGGCCAGCGCAATCAGGTCGCGCGCCTCCCACGCGGCCTCGCCGCGGGCGTTCTGCTCGTCCGAGTAGGCGCGGAACGAGAAGCCGGACAGGCCCGGAACCGCGGCCACGAGCGCCCAGACGCGGTCGGGCCGGGCCAGCGTGTAGTCGATCGCCGCCGCGGCGCCCATCGAGCCGCCGACGAGAGCCGTGCTCCCGACGCCGAGCACGTCGAGCAGGCCTCCGAGCACGTCTGCTAGCACGTAGTCGGCGGTCGCCGGCTCGGACTCGCCGAAGCCGGGCGCGTCGAAACGGATCGTGTGGAACAGGTCGGTGAACGCCGGCCACTGCGGCTCCCACATGCGCCGGTCCATGAGGCCTTCGTGGAGCAGGACGACCGTCGGGCCCTGTCCCGCCTCCTCGTAATGGAGCGCGGCTCCGTTGATCTCGGCGAGAGGCATGCTGCCGACGATAGCCTCCGCCGCCATGCGGTTCGAGCACGTACTTGTCGTCGGTGCCGGCCAGATGGGGGCCGGCATCGCCCAGGTGGTGGCTGCCTCCGGGCGCCGGGTGTCGCTCCACGACCCCTACCCGGGCGTGACCGAGCGCGGGCTGGCGGCGATCCGCAAGAGCCTCGAGCGGTTGGCCGAAAAGGGGGGCGCCGACCCGGACGAGGTGCTCGCGCGGATTGAGCCCGTCGAGGGGCTCGTCGCCGGCGACCTGATGATCGAGGCCGTCGTCGAGGACCTCTCCGTGAAGCGGGACGTGTTTCGCCGGGCCGACGCGCTGCTACCGGCCGGGGCGATTCTCGCCTCGAACACGTCATCCATTCCCATCACGAGCCTCGGGGCGGTCACAGGACGGCCGGAGGCCGTGATCGGGATGCACTTCTTCAACCCGGTGCCGCTCCTACCGCTGGTCGAGGTGATCCGTGGTCTCGACACCTCCGACGAGACCGCTACGGCGATCGTCGAGCTCGCCCGGGAGCTCGGCAAGACGCCCGCGGAGGCCCGCGACCTTCCGGGGTTCGTCTCCAACCGGATCCTGATGCCGTTCATCAACGAGGCCGCCCATGCCCTGATGGAAGGCGTGGCCGAGGCCGAGGCGATCGACACGATCGCAAAGCTCGGCTTCGCGCACCCGATCGGGCCCCTAGCCCTCGCCGACCTGATCGGACTGGACACGTGCGTCGCGATCCTGGAGGTCCTCCACGAAGGGCTCGGCAACCCGAAGTACGCGCCGTGCCCGCTGCTTCGCCAGTACGTCCAGGCCGGTCGCCTGGGGAGAAAATCGGGTCGCGGCTTCTATACGTACGACTGAGCTCGGGAACTAGACGGTTCCGCTGCCCGGCGGCGCAGCCGTGCCTGCGGTCTGGTGCCAGAGGACGATCTTG
This sequence comes from Gaiellales bacterium, assembly GCA_038237665.1. Taxonomy (GTDB): domain Bacteria; phylum Actinomycetota; class Thermoleophilia; order Gaiellales; family Gaiellaceae; genus JBBRYK01. The sequence continues at coordinate 9,687 of JBBRYK010000080.1, forward strand.
CCCTTGCGAATCCGGAAGAGGGTGGTCGCCCGACCCCCCGGGCCGTCGCAGCGGGATGAAGGACGATCGCCGAGCAGGAACGTGGCGACCGCGGTGTCGCCTCGTTCCTTGATCTTGACGATCTCCCCCGAGCAGGGAAGTGCCGCATTCCACGCGACCGCGTCCGCATGCGTTCGCAGCGTGAGCACACGTCCTCCCTGGATCACCTTTGCGCCGGGCGCGAAGAGCTCGGCTGCCCCCTCGTTGTCGTCCCTGTTGAGCTCCTGGTTCCAGGCGCGCACGACGCTCTCGGGCGACCCGGCATGGGTCGAGCATCCGGTGGCGAAGACCAGGAGCGCGGCAACGATCCAGGCCCGGCTCACGAGGGCGACACTACACTCCGCGCGGTGGATTTCGAGCTCACCCCCGAGCAGCGTGAGATCCAGGCGCTCGCCCGCGATTTCGCCGTGGCGGAGATCGAGCCGCACGCCGCCGCTTGGGATCGCGAGCACCGCTTCCCGAAGGAGGTCTTCGGGAAGCTGGCGGGGCTCGGGCTGATGGGGGTCTGCGTCCCCGAGGAGTACGGGGGCGCGGGTTCGGACTTCACCTCGTACATCCTCGTGCTCGAGGAGCTCTCCCGGGCCGACGCGGGCGTCGGCGTGACGGTCGCGGTGCACACGAGCGCCGTAACGCTCCCGATCCTGGGGTTCGGCACGGACGAGCAGCGAAGCCGATTCGTGCCGCCCTTGGCGCGTGGCGACCACCTCGGGGCGTTCGCGCTGACCGAGGCCGAGGCCGGCTCGGACGCGGGTGCGCTGCGCACGCGCGCCGACGCCGACGGCGACGGCTGGTCGATCACCGGGGCGAAGCAATGGATCACGAATGGCGCCCACGCCGGCACGTTCCTGCTCTTCGCGCGCACCGGGCAGGAGACCCCGGGTGCCGGCGGCGTCTCCGCCTTCATCCTCGACGCCGAGCATGTGAGGGTCACACGCGACGAGGAGAAGCTAGGCCTGAACTCTTCGGTGACGAACGACATCGTCGTCGAGGGCGCGCGCGTGAAAAGCGACCGGCTGCTGCACGAGGAGGGCAAAGGGTTTCGCGTCGCCATGGCTACGCTCGACGGCGGGCGGATCGGAATCGCAGCGCAGGCGCTCGGAATCACGCAGGCGGCCTACGACGTCGCCCGCGAATACGCGAAGGAGCGGCGCGCCTTCGGGAAGCGCATTGCCGAGTTTCAGGCGATCCAGCACAAGCTGGCGAACATGTCGATGGAGATCGACGCCGCGCGGTTGCTCGTCTATCGCGCAGCCTGGCGGAAGCAGCAGGGGTTGCCGCACACGGAGGAGGGGGCCAAGGCGAAGCTCTTTGCGTCAGAGATGGCGCGGCGCCAGACCGGCGAGGCAATCCAGATTCTCGGCGGCTACGGCTACACGAAGGAGTTCCCGGTCGAGCGGTACTACCGCGACGCCAAGATCACCGAGATCTATGAAGGGACGAGCGAGATCCAGCGGCTCGTGATCGCCCGTTCGATCCTCGGGCTGAAGCAGCAGGCGCTGGCGCAGGGATAGCTGGAGAACGTGGCGCGGGAGCAGGACGAGCCGGTCCGCCTGACGCGGATCTACACCCGGGGCGGCGACCGCGGCGAGACCAGTCTCGGCGACGGTTCCCGCGTTTCGAAGCTCGACGCGCGCATTCGCGCCTACGGCGCCGTCGACGAGCTGAACTCGCACCTCGGCTTCGCGGTCGCGGCCCAGCCGCCTGCTGACGTCCGACTCGTGCTCGATCGCGTCCAGAACGAGCTCTTCGACGTCGGCGCTTCGCTCTCCGTGCCGGTGGAACGCGAGGGGCGCCTGCGTGTGGAGCAGAGCCAGGTCGACGCGCTCGAGAGCGACTGCGACCGCTTCAACGCCGACCTCGCGGAGCTGCGCAGCTTCGTCCTGCCGGGCGGCACCGAGCTCGCGGCCCGCCTGCATGTGGCGCGCACCGTCTGTCGCCGCGCGGAGCGCGACACCCTGGCCGCAGCCGAGGAGGTCGAGCTCGATCCGCTTGCGCTCGTCTACCTCAATCGCCTGTCGGATCTGCTCTTCATCCTCGCCCGCGCGTCGAACGCGGGCGGTGAAGAACCGCTCTGGAAGCCCGGCGCCTCGCGCTAGCGCTCCGGCTGCGTGCTCGACTTCTTCCTCACCCTTGCCGGGTCGTTCGTCGCCGGTGCGCTGGGCTCTGCCGTCGGGCTCGTGCTCGGGACGCTCCGGCTGCCGCTGATTCTCCTGCTCGCCGGCAATCCCAGCGCCGCCGCCGGGACGAACGTGGCGGTCAGCGCGGCCGCGGCAGCCTCCGGCGGCTTCGCCCACGCCCGTGCAGGCCGGGTTTCGTGGCCGATCGTGGCCTGGATGGTCCCGCCGTCGGTTGCAGGCGCGGTCGTGGGGGCGCTGTTCGGGCATCGCGTGCCCCAGGCGGCCCTGCTCGGTGCCGCCTCCGCGGTGATCGTCTGGAACGGCCTGGACCTGCTCGTCCGGCCGATTCGCCCGCGCGAGCGCATCCGCCCGCGCCGCGCGGTCGCAGTCGCGGCCGGCTTTGCGATCGGCCTGGTCGGCGGAGCGATCGGGGTCATCCTGGGCACGCTGCGGATGCCCGCGCTCGTCCGGGGCGTCGGGCTCGGACTACGCGAGGCGATCGGGACGAACCTCGTGGTCGGCTTCGCGCTCGGGCTCTTCGCCTTCGTCACCCACGCCGCCCGGCTCGAGGTCGAATGGGATCTTCTGGGCGCGGGCCTCGCCGGTGCCCTGCCGGGCGCATGGGTGGGAGCGCGGCTGACCGGCATAGCGTCCGAGGAAGTGCTTCGGCAAGGGCTCGCGGTGCTGATGCTGCTGGTCGGCGCCGCGCTTGCGGTGGAGGCCGCTCTCTAGATGTCTGATCGGAAATTGGCGCTTCGGCGCGGCTGGTCCAGACCAAGCAGGGCACCGCGGCCGTTCGTCGTTCGTAACGGAGTTACGGGCGATGAACGGACGTGCTGATCCTGCGCCGCGTCTGGGCCGGCCGCGGC
>JBBRYK010000081.1:0-12280 GCA_038237665.1 Gaiellales bacterium
CGTCGGGCGGACGAAATACGCCCACGCAAGCAGCGTCCCCAGCACCACCGGGTTCAGACGCCGCCTCCCCGACACGTGCGCCAACAGGAGGTAGACGGCCGCCCCGATCAGAAGTGCCCCCCACGTGTCGGACCAGAGCACTCTCGACGCTGTGCTGTAGAGCTGCGTGCCGAATGCGGCAGCCAGCGCGACCGCGACGCTCGCCCCCCATGGCAACAGCAGCCGCCCGGTCGCGAAGATCACGACCGCGAGCGCTGCCATCAGGAGCGCCGCGAGCGTCTTCTCGATTGTCGCCTCCGCTTCCGGATCGTACGAGCCGTCGCCCCTGACCGGCGAGACGCCGAAGGCCTCGAAGAGGGCGACGACCGGCACCGAGAGCACCGGGGTGCCTGGCGGGAAGTAGTAGTAGAGGTGGCTGCGGGAGTACTCGAGCTGGTAGATTGGGCCGTCGGCGAAGTAGTTGTCGTCCTGCCACCTGGGTGCGTGTCGAGGGAGCTTGTAGCGGTCGAGGCTGAACGTGCCGTGCCGCATCAGGTTGTCGCTGACCATCAGCGAATAGTTGGAGTCGGCGAGCTCGTGCACCTGCGAGACGGAGAACGCCGCCGCCGAGACCGCGAAGATGCAAACGCCGGTGAGGAGACCGCGCCGAAGCAGGAGCTGCACGCTCGCACCTAGCCCGATCTGTACGAGATGAGCTCGAGCAGCGACCCGTCGGGGTCGCGGAAGTACACGCTCCGGCCCTCGCCTTGCGCACCGCGACGCTCTACCGGCCCGACCTCGACCGCGACGCCGTGGCTCGCCAGGTGCTCGGCCGCTTCCTCCGCGGTGCCCGGCCACACGAAGCAGAGATCGCTGTTGCCGGGTCGGACCGGCTCGCGTGCGCGCGGTTCGGGTCTCGAGTCCGGCCCGTGAACGTTCAGCTGCTGGTCGCCGAAGCCGTACGCAAAGCGGCCGCGGTCGAGCTCGACGAGCTCGGCGCCCAGGACGTCCCGATAGAACGCGTTCGACCGCTCCCAGTCGGAGACCGCGATCACGCAGTGGTCGATGCGCACCTTCATAGTCTCCCCGCCCGCAGGATCCGATCGAGGAACTGCTGCGTCCGCGGCTCTGCCGGCGCGGTGAAGATCTTCTCCGGCGGGCCATGCTCGAGGATTACGCCCTCGTCGAGGAAGCACACCCTGTTGGCGATGTCCCGCGCGAAGGCCATCTCGTGCGTCGCGATCAGCATCGTCATCCCGCCGCGGGCCAGCTCGCCGATCACCTCGAGCACCTCGGCCACCAGCTCGGGATCGAGCGCGCTGGTCACCTCGTCCAGCAACATCAGCTTCGGCTGCATCGCCAGCGCGCGCACGATCGCCACGCGCTGCTGCTGCCCGCCGCTCAGCCGGTCCGGGTAGTCGCGCGCCTTGTCAGCGAGGCCGAACCGCCTCAGCAGCTCGACGGCTTCCGTCTCGGCCTGCTCCCGCGAGCGCCCGAGGACCTCGCGCGGCCCGAGTGTCACGTTTCGCAGCACGCTCATGTGCGGGAAGAGGTTGAAGGCCTGGAAGACGATCCCGATTCCACGCCGGATGCGGTTCACGTCGACGCCGGGCGCGGTGATCTCCTGGCCGGCGACGAGGATGCGGCCCTCGTCGATCTCCTCGAGCAGGTTGACGCAGCGCAGGAGCGTCGACTTGCCGGAGCCCGAGGCGCCGATCAGACAGACGACCTCGTGCTCGGCCACGCCGAGGTCGATGCCCTTGAGGACTTCGAGCCGGCCGAAGGACTTCCGCACGCCCTCGAGGACGAGTGCCTCGCTCATGCGACCGCGCCGCCTGCCTGCCGGCGCCGCCGGTCGCGTGAGATCAGCCAGTCGGTCAGACGCGTCAGCGGGACCGTTACCGCGACGAAGAGCACTGCCGCGGCCAGGCCGGAGGTGAAGTTGAAGGTGGCCGCCTGGTCGATCTGCGTCTGCTTGAAAGCCTCGACCGCGCCGAGCACGCCGACGAGCGCCGTGTCCTTCTGAAGGCCGATGAAGTCGTTCAGGAGCGGGGGCACGACTCGCCTCACCGCCTGCGGGAGGATGACGAAGCGAAGCGCCTGTCCGCGCGACAGGCCGAGCGAGCGGGCGGCGGCCTCCTGGCTCCCATGCACCGACTCGATTCCGGCCCGGTAGACCTCCGAGACATAGGCGGTGTAGACGAGCACGAGTGCGACGATGCCCCAGAAGGTCGTCGACGTCGGCAACCAGCTGAGGCCGAGGGCCGGCGCTCCAAAGCCGAGCAGCGTGATCACGAGGATCGTCGGGACACCGCGGAAGAAGTCCGCATAGACGATCGCCAGCACCCGCAAGGGGAAGAACACGGGCCCGGGCAGGCTGCGGATCACTGCTACGCCAAGCGCGATCACCAGGATCAGCGCCTCGGCGATCAGGAAGATCTTCACGTTGAGCAGAAACGCCGAGGCGATCCCGGGAAACGTGCTCGTGAACTCGTGGCGGTCGAAGAACGCCCGGTGGATCTCGGGCCAGCCGGGGGAGAGGACGACCGCGAAGCCGAGCCCAGTGAAGACGACGGCCGTCGAGAGCAGAGCAATCAGGGCCGCCCTGCGGCCCTCGGCTCGTTTGCGCTGCGCCCGGGTCGCTACTTCAGTACTGGTACGCCGACGACCTTGGAGAGCCAGGTCTGCTGAATCTTCTTCAGCGTGCCGTCAGCCTTCATCGCTTTCAGGGCCTTGTTGACGCACGCAACCAGCGAGTTGCCCTTCTGGAAGCTCATGCCGAAGTGCTCCGGGGAGTTGCCGACCTTGGGGAACTGTCCCTGGATCTTCGAGTTGGGCACCTGCACGGCGGTGACGTAGAAGGCGGTCGGCAGGTCGACCACCAACCCGTCGATTTGCTTCGCCTTCAGCGCGAAGACCGCCTTGTCGTTGGAGTCGTAGACCTTCGGGCTCGAATCCGGCTTGATCTGCTTGACGATGTAGTTGTAGCTCGTCGTCCCGATCTGGACGCCCAGCTTGTACTTCTTCAGGTCGGCGATCGACTTCGCCCGGGCGATCGGCGTGCCCTTGCGGACGACCAGCGACTGGTTCACGTCGTAGTAGGAATCGCTGAAGTCGACGACCCTGGCCCGGGCCGGGAGATACGAGATCTGGTTGATGTCGAAGTCGAAGGACTTCTTGCCGGGTGCGTACGACTTCGCGAACGGGACGTACACCCACTCGACCTCGGTGCGCTTGAACCCGAGCTTCGCGCCCACCGCGTAGGCGACGGCGCTCTCGAAGCCCTTTCCGCTGTTCGGGTCGCTGACCTTCCACGACGATCCCTTCGGGGGAGTGCCCCCGAACCAGGGCGGAAACGCCGGGTTGTCGGTGCCGACGGTGAGCTTGCCGCCGGAGACGAGGTTGAGGTTCGCCTTCGCGCAGGCGCCGGTCAGCGTCGCGCGGTTCGGCGCGGCCAGCGCGCCCAGCGCCAGAACGGCGGCGGTTCCGATCGCAACGGCAGCGACTACGAAGCGCATCGCCGCGACCCTACCATTCCGCTATGGCCGATCCACCAGCCGTGGAGCTCGAGGTCGGAGGCCGGACGGTGCGAGTAACGAACCCGGACAAGATCTTCTTCCGCAAGCGCGGTGAGACGAAGCTCGACCTCGTGCGGTACTACCTCTCGGTGGGTGACGGAATCGTGCGTGCGCTCTACGAGCGTCCGACGCAGTTGAAGCGCCACCCCGACGGGGCCGAGGGCGAGGCGATCTACCAGAAGCGCGTTCCGGAGAAGCGGCCCGAGTGGATCGAGACCGCCCGGGTGCGCTTTCCGTCAGGCCGGCATGCCGACGAGCTGTGCGTCACGGAGCTGGCGCAGGTGGCCTGGGCGGCCAACCTGGCAACGATCGACTTTCACCCCTGGCCCTCGCGCAGGCGTGACACCGAGCACCCGGACGAGCTGCGCATCGACATCGACCCCCAGCCCGGCACGACCTTCAAGCACGGCCAGCGCGCGGCGAAGGTCGTCCGGGAGGTTCTGGAGGAGATCGGCTACGTCGGCTGGCCGAAGACGTCGGGCAACCGCGGCATCCACGTCGCGTGCCGGATCGAGCCGAAATGGGAGTTTCCGGTCGTGCGCCGGTGTGCGCTCGCCTTCGCGCGCGAGATCGAACGGCGCGCGCCCAAGCTCGTCACCACGGCCTGGTGGAAGGAGGAGCGCGGGAAGCGTGTCTTCATCGACTACAACCAGAACGCGCGAGACCGGACGATCGCCTCGGCCTATTCGGTGCGCGCGCGGCCGGACGCGACGGTGTCGGCCCCGGTGACCTGGGACGAGCTCCAGGAGGTCCGGACCGAGGACTTCACGATGGCGACGATGCCTGCCCGCTTTGCCGAGCTCGGCGATGTCCAGGCCGGAATCGACGACGCTGTCTGCGACCTCGGTGTCCTGCTCGAGTGGGTCGAGCGCGAGGAGAAGGAAGGCGTCGGAGAAGCGCCGTATCCGCCGAACTTTCCGAAGATGCCGGGCGAGCCGAAGCGCGTCCAGCCGTCGCGCGCGAAGAAGACCTAGCCGCGTTCGAGAACAGCGACGTACATGGGCGGCTCGTCTTCCAGGGTGTCCACGAGCCGCCAGCCCGTTCCCTCGACGAGCTCTTCGAGCTCTTCGCGCGAGAGGAACAGGTAGTCGAACCAGGGCGTGGCCAGCTGCCGGTACCGGACTCGAATGCGAAGCTGGCCTCCCAGGCGCCCCCGCCGGCGATTTCGCTCGTGGTAGGCGAGGTGGAGCTCGTCGTCGGTCGTGTACGGGTCGAGCGTCTCGCCGAGGATGCGGGCCCCTGGGCTCGCAATCCGTCCGAGGCGGCGCAGAAGGCGTCGCCCGTGCTCGACCCCGCCTAGCAAACCCAGATTGTTGCCAAACATGACAACTGTATCGAAGCGACCCAGCGCAGGCCCAACCTGTTCCGCACGCAACAGCCGTGCGTCGCGCACGCCGCGGCGGCGGGCGGTCTCGACCGCCCCCGGCGAGTTGTCGATGGCGACCACCTCCAGCCCTCGTTCCTGGAGGTGCAGCGGCACGCGGCCCGCCCCGGTGCCGACGTCGAGGATGCGACCGCGGGCTAGCCGCATGGCTCGCCGCTGGCGTGCCGGCCAGCGCCTGAACGGCGCGAAGTACGCGTCCGGCCCCAAACGGCTCGCCATGATCAGGCCGTCGTCGCGCTCGACGATCTCGAGCCGCTCGCCAGGCTCGGTGCCAGGCTCGGTGCCAGGCTCGAGCGCGTCGAGCAGCAGCCGCCCGTAGGCGTCGCCCACCGTCACTGCGGAGCGGGGTCGGTCGCCAAGCGCGACCAGATCTCCGTGTCCGAGCGGAGATCCTGCTTGAGATAGGTCGAGCGCAGCACCCCCTCCCGCACGTAGCCGCAGCGCTCCGCTACATGCTTCGACGGCTCGTTGTCGACGTCGATCAGGAGCTCGATGCGCAGCGCACCCAGTTCTTCGAAGGCCCAATCGGTGAGCAGTCGCAGGCCCGTGCTGGCAACTCCGCGCCCCCGGGCGGAGGGCGCCACGACATAGCCGAGCTCGACCTCGCGCGCCTCGGCTTCGATCTCGGGCGCGAGCGCAAGTCCGAGGAACGTACCGTCTTCGACGATCGCAAACGCCTCGCGGGAGCCATCGAGCCGACCAGCTTCATAGCGGTCGAGCCACCGGCGTGGAAAGTCGGCGGGAGCGGGGGCGGGAACCCTTGTGAAGCGCTGGACGTCCGGATCGTCCAGGAGTCCCGCGACACCCTCGAGGTGCGCCTCAACGAGCGGTTCGAGCCGAATGGTCATGGGCGTGCGAGGAGGCTCTCGAAGGTCGGGTCGCCTCGCCGGCGCGGCGGGCGCACCTCGCGCCAGGTGCACTGCTCCGGGTCTTTTTCGGGGCGGAAGCGCAGAAACCGTGTTCCGTGGCGGAACCGGTTGTGCTCGAGCTTGTCGTAGCGAACCTCGCAGACGAGCTCAGGCCGCACCGGATTCCAGTCGAGCTCTTTTCCGCGTGACCAGCGGCTCTGTCCCCCCGGGATGCGCTTGTCCGAGATGAAGCCCTCCTGGCGAAGCGGCGGCAGCCGCTCGTGCAGCTCGCGGCGCACGGCCGCGGGGAAGCCGGATGCGTGGCCGACGAAGTCGAGCTTGCCGTCCTTGTCGTAGAGGCCGAGTAGAAGCGTGGAGATCTGGCCCTCGACCTTGTCCGACCAGCGGAAACCGACGATCACGCAGTCCGCGGTCTTGTGCTTCTTCACCTTCAGGACACCCTCGCGCGAGCCGGGCAGGTAGGGCAGGTCGAGCTTCTTGCAGACGACGCCGTCGAGGCCGGCCGCCTCGAGCCGGTTGAGCCACTCCTGGGCTTCGTCCTCGTCGCGGCTCATCGGAGAGAGCCGGAAGGCCTTGGCCAGCCGCTCGAGGTGGGCGCGACGCTTCTCGAGGGGCTCTTGGTGGATCGGCTTGCCCTTCCAGAGCAGCATGTCGAAGACGATGTACTCGGCCGGGATCTCGGCTGACAGCCTCCGGATGCGGCTCTCGGCGGGGTGTAGCCGTAGCTGCATGGCGTCGAAGTCGAGGCGCCCATCCCGGCTGATCACGATCTCGCCGTCGAGCGCGGAGTGGGGTGGAAGCAGATCTCCCAAGGCGCGGAGCTCGGGGAAATAGCGGAGCAGCGGCCGGCCGTTTCGGCTCCAGAGCGCCAGCTCGCCCTCGAGGTTTTCCAGCACGCCCCTGAAGCCGTCCCACTTGGGCTCGTACTGCCAGCCGTCCGGCCGCGGGAGCTCGGCGACGAGCTCGGCCTCCATTGGAGGGAATGGAAGGTCTGCGTGGGGCATCGACGTGACAGGCTAATAGCCGTGAGCGAGCTCGACGGAGTATGGGAGGTCGAGCGCACCGGCGGCGCGCTACCGCCGCTCCACGGCGTGACCAAGGAGATCCACGGCGACCAGGGCGCTACGCGGGTTGCGGGTATCCCGGCCCTGCCGTTCGATGTTCGCGGCCGCGCCTTGCATTACCGCGGGCTGTTTCGAGGCTTCGTCGACGAGCTCGAGCCCGATGCGGACGGGTTCCGCGGACGTGCCACCTTTCGGGGCAGGGAGTTCGGAACTTTCATGCTGAGGCGGCGCAGCGGCCCGTAGAGTTTCGACCGTGCGTCGCGTCGCCATTACCGGGCTCGGGGCTGTCACGCCGGTCGGCAACGACGCCCGAGCGACCTGGTGCTCCGCGGTCGCCGGTGAGAGCGGGATCGACTTCGTCCGGTCCTTCGACGCGAGTGCCCTCCCGGTGCGCATCGCGGCCGAGGTGAAGGATTTCGATCCGACCGGCCTTGCCCCGCCGAAGGAGTTGCGCCGGCTCGACCGGAACGTGATCCTCGCCCTCGGTGCCGCTCGCGAGGCGCTTGGAGATGCGGGCCTCGACGGCGGCGGCGACTATGACCCGAGCCGTTTCGGCATCGTCCTCGGGTCGGCGATCGGCGGTTTCATCGGGATCATGGAGCAGGCGGAGGTCTTCCGCGAGCGTGGTCTCGATCGGGTCTCGCCGTACTTCATCCCAAGCGTGCTCGTCGATGCAGCGTCCGGGCAGCTGGCGATCTCGCTCGGTCTCAGCGGCCCGAACTGGGCGCCGGTCTCGGCGTGCGCGACGGGGTCGGACGCCCTCGGGCAGGCCGCGCAGCTGGTCCGGCGAGGCGACGCCGACGCGGCGCTCGCCGGCGGCACCGAGGCCTGCGTGCACCCGCTCATCTTCGCCGGGTTCTCGGCAATGCGCGGTCTGGTCGCCGAGGAGAAGGATCCGCCCCTCGCCTCACGGCCGTTCGACGCAACGCGCGCCGGCTTCGTGATCGGAGAGGGCGCCTGCATTCTCGTGGTCGAGGAGCTCGAGGCTGCGCGTGCGCGCGGGGCAACCGTCTACGCCGAGGTTCTCGGCTACGGCAACTCGAACGACGCCCACCACATGGCACAGCCCGATCCGGAAGCGGGCGGCGTCGCGCAAATGATGCGACGAGCGCTCGACGGGGCGGGCGTCGCGCCGGAGCGGGTGGGCTACATCAACGCCCACGGGACGTCGACGCCGCTCGGCGACGCCGCCGAGACACGTGCGATCAAGCAGGTCTTCGGACCGCATGCCTACGAGCTCGCGGTCTCGTCGACGAAGTCGGTGATGGGCCATTGCTTCGGGGCGGCCGGCGCGATCGAGGCGATGATGTGCGTGCTGGCGCTCCACGAGGCCGTCCTTCCGCCGACGATCAACTACCGCAACCCCGACCCCGAGTGCGACCTGGACTACGTGCCGAACGAGGCGCGACAGACCGAGGTCGACGTCGCGCTCTCGAACGCGATGGGCCTGGGCGGGCACAACGCCTGCGTCGTGCTGGGTCGCCTCGACGACTAGACGGGCTAACTGCGCGGAGCGCTTAGCAGCCGGTGTCGTACTCGTCGTACCAGAGTCCGTTGACCCTGGTGTAGACGTCCGGCGCGCTTGCCTTCACCGTGAAGAGGACCTTCGTCCCGGAGAGAATCTGGTAGGCGAGGAAGGCGTTGGCGCCGACCACCTTGTTGCCGGTGACGCGGGTGGTGAGGTTGCCGCTGATCGACTTGCGTGCAGTCGTCTCGCGCTTGAGCCACTTGGAGTACGGGCCGCACTTGGACTTGTAGTTGGCGGTATAGGCGGACCAGAGCGCGGGCCAGTTGCTGGCGTTGAAGGCTGCGTTCTGGGCCTTCAGTGTCGCCACCGCCGATTTGCCGGCGATCGCCGGGCCCGAGGCAAGCGCCGTCGCGCCCAGGATCAGCGCTGCCAGAGCCACCAGTAGGAGTCCTCGGAGCCGCACCGCCGACGAATGTAGCCGAGAAGTTCTGGAGCCGCCGTCCACGAAACTGCTCTGTCCTGTGGAGCGATCGGCACGCGTTCGACGCACTTCCGACACACACGCGTGCGGATTTCCTCGTTAGGCTGAGAGTGGAGGGAGGCACGCGGCCGGCCCCGGGGGTTTTTCAGCAGTTTGCGGAGATCGAGGCCGGGGTGAGCTCGTCGATCGAGTCGAGCACCACGGCGGCTTCGGCCAGAGCGGCCTCGTCCGGAGGGAACGTGCGATTCGGGATCGCGACGACGCACATTCCGGCGGCCTTCGCCGAGCGGATCCCGCTGTGCGAGTCCTCGACGGCGGCGCAATGCGCCGGCTCGACGGCGAGCCGACGCGCCGTTTCGAGGTAGACGTCGGGCGCCGGCTTCCCGCGCGGCACCTCCTCGCTCGAGACGACCGCGGAGAAGAGTGGCTCCAGCCCCGACAGGTGCAGCGCGAGCTCGATCAACTCGCGGTTCGACGACGACGCGAGCCCCAGCGGCCAGACCGCGCCGATGCGTCTCACCGCCTCGACGGCGCCCGGGATCAGCGGCAGCTGCTCGCGGTAGCGCTCCGCCATCCTCCGTACAACCTCGGCGGAGACCTCCTCCGGAGGCAGAGGCACGCCGACTTCCTCGTGCATGTATCGAGACCACTCCGGCGAGCTCATCCCCATCATTGCCCGCTGCTGCTCCGGGCCGTACCGTCCGCCGTACTCGCGGGCCAGGCCCTCGCGGACCTCGTCCCAGAGCTCCTCGGTCTGGAGGATGACCCCGTCGAGGTCGAAGACGACGGCTTCGATCACAGTCCGCGATACGCCGAGCCGACGTACACCAGCGGCGGGCGGTCGACACCGGTCTCGGCCTCGTCGACCAGGCCGACGAAGAGCGTGTGGTCTCCCGCGTCGTACTGCGCCCAGACCGAGCAGACCAGCCACCCGATCGAGCCTTCGAGGAGCGGCGGCCCGGCGCCCTCGCGCACGGCGACACCCTCCCAAAGCGCGATCGGCGGCAAGCCGTGTGCGAAGTGCGAGGCCAGGTGCTCCTGCTCGGCCGACAGGAGGCTGACGCCGAACGTGCCCGCCTGCCGCAGGAGTTCGTGCAGCGCGTTCTGCTTGCCGACCGAAATGCCGACCAGAGGCGGCTCGAGTGCCACCGACACCAGAGAGGCCATCGTCGTTGCGAGGCGTTCACCATCGAGGTCGACGCCGACGACCGAGACGCCGGCGGGGTAACGACGCATCACCTGCCGCAGCTCTTCTGCGCTCGCCACGGGCCGATGATAGGTGTGGGCTCGTGCTGGATGAACGGGGCGTTCGGCTCCTCCGGGCCCGCCACCTTCCGTTGCCTAGTCGGCCGGTTGGAGGCTCGACGTCAGTTGTAGGAGCAGAGCCTGTCCGAGAAGAGCGATTTGCGCTCCGCGTTCGCCTTGGCGTCGCGGTCGCGGTCGTACGGCCCGAGCGTGGAGCCCTGCCAGAGCTGATCCGGCAGGACGCCCGTGCCAACCACTGTTGCGCGATAGGCCTCGCCAATTCCTGAGATGCGCTCGCCGTGCGGGAAGAACCCGTAGCAGAAGATTCCGGTCGGGTTGTGCGTGACGAAGCTGTTCTCGCGCTGCCAGCCGGGCCCGTAGGCCGAGTTGAACGTATCCATGTAGATGAGGACCCCGTAGTTGTCGAGCGGCGCGCCCTGTGAGTTCGTATGGAAGCCGTACATCGGCTGGCCCAGATAGGTGTACGAGCCGTAGACGTTCTCCCACCGGCGATAGGCCCAGTCCTGCTTGACCGTGAAGACCGGGAGGTCCCCCTGCCAGTGCGAGAGGTGAAGCTCCCAGACGCTCTGGTTCGGGTCGGCCGCCGGAAGTCCGTAGTTCGGGAGCATCCTCTGCCAGCTCTGAACGGCCCAGCTCGACCCATCTGGCGCGGTGCAGGCGGTGACCGCCCACGCCAGGGTCGGACCTCGGTAAGGACCGCACACGTTGCTGAATCGCTGCCAGAGCAGGGGCAGCTTGTGACTCAGTGACCAGCCCCCGCTGTAGTCGAGCTTGAACTTCATCTGCTGGACACCGGCGGTCGGGGTGTGCGCGTTGATCGCGTCCCACGCGAGCACGTGTTTGACCTTCCCGCCCGCGGTATAGGTGAGGAGCGCCTTGCCCTGGTTGTTGACCTCGAGCCGGACGTTCTTCGCGTTGCGGTCGATCAGGTTCGATGCGCCGGCTGCGGGTGCCAGAATGGCAACCGCCGCGACGGCGGCCGTGACAGCGCACAGCAAACCGTATCTGGTGAAGATTCCGGCCATGTCATACCCATCGGTTGCAGCCGGACGGGGGCGATCCGCCGTTTGAGGGTTTCGGGCTTCTCGAAACGAGAGCTGATCGAGCTGGCGGCAGGCGCCGGAGCTGTTGCCGTAACGGCTGCGCTCGTGTTCATGCATACGCCGGCCGTGCTTCGGTTCTCGATCGCCGCGGTCGCGCTGGCCCTGCTCGCGCGGATCGTCGGATCCTCGACCGAGCAGCTCGGGGGACGCACGGGGGCGGCCGGAGCAAGCGTGATCCAGTCTGCGCTGGCCAACCTGCCCGAACTCTTCATCGCCCTCTTTGCGCTGAACAAGGGCCTCACCAACGTGGTCCAGGCGGCCCTGGTCGGTTCGATCCTGGCCAACAGCATGCTCGTGCTCGGCGTTGCCTTCATCGTCGGGGGGATCCGCCACGGCAGGCAGGAGTTCCATTCGCCGTACGCACGCATGGTTGCGACGCTGACCGTTCTCGCCGCCTCGATCCTTGCTGTGCCGACGCTCGCGCACGAGTTCCACTCGCCGGCCGCTGCACACGGAAAGACCCTCAGCCTGATCTGCGCCGGCGTCCTACTCGCCATCTTCGGACTCAGCCTGCGCGGCCTCCTGTCTGACTTGCCCGGAGAGCCGCAGCACGAACCGCCGCGCTGGTCGCTCCAGGCGACGATCGCGGTGCTCGGCGGAGCGGCACTTGCTGCGGCGCTCGTCGCCGACTGGTTCGTGAACGCGCTCGGGCCGGCGATCCACTCGCTGCACATGAGCGAGGAATTCGCAGGTCTGGTCATCGTTGCCATTGCAGGCAACGCGGTCGAGAACGTGATCGGGATCCAGCTCGCCGCACAGAACCGCCCCGACTTCGCGCTTGCGCTGATCTTCAACTCGTCGCTCCAGATCGCCCTCGCGCTGGTGCCTGCGCTCGTGTTCGCCAGCCTCTTCTTTGCAACGAACCTGACCCTCGTCTTCCCGACCCTGCTGGTGGTCGCGCTGCTCTTCGCCGCCGGCCTGGGGGCCCTGATCGTCTACGACGGCGAAAGCACATGGTCAGAAGGTGTGCTTCTGGTCGGGCTCTACGTGGTGCTGGCGGCTTCCTTCTGGTGGGGAACGTGACGCCCGAGCAATAGGGCGGCGCCGACCATCGGCAGTCCGAATGAGAAATGCAGCCAGCTGTCCGC
>JBBRYK010000082.1:0-12022 GCA_038237665.1 Gaiellales bacterium
ACTCGCTCGAGACACTGCTCGCCAACGACGACAGCGAACAAGAAGAACGACAAATCAACGACCAGGAGGCACTCGCGCTCACCGCGGCCTGAGCAGCCCACGATCAAGCCGACGAGTTACACCACCTCCTGGGACTTGACTCCCCCCGGAAACTGGGTGTTCGAACCGCCGCCCCGCGGCCGACCAGACCCCTAGATACCAGCGTCGCGTTCGGCGAAAATGCGCTCGACCTCGTCGTTCAGCGGGCCCTCGTGATCTACGAGCTCGGCGGCCGCCTTCCGCGCCTGCTCGAGGAGCGCTCGATCCGCGCGCAGCCGCGTGAAACGGAGGTCGGAGAGGCCCGACTGACGCGTTCCGAGCAGCTGACCCTCGCCGCGGAGCTCGAGATCCTTCTCGGCCAGCTCGAAGCCGTCGTTCGAATCGACGAGAGCCTGGAGGCGGTCCTTCGCCTCGTCGGTGAGCTCCTCGACGGGACGCGAGATGAGGAGGCAGTACGACTGCTCGGCGCCGCGCCCCACCCGGCCGCGCAGCTGGTGCAGCTGGGCGAGGCCGAAGCGATCGGCCTCCTGCACGATCATGATCGTCGCGTTCGGCACGTCGACGCCCACCTCGATCACCGTCGTCGCCACCAGGACGTCGAGCTCGCGCGCCTTGAATGCCGCCATCAGCTCTCGCCGCTCCCCCGGGCGCAGCCGCCCGTGCAGGAGCCCGACCCGGTACCCATTGAGCTCGGCGCGTCGCAGCCGGTCCGCCTCGGCCTCGGCCGCCCTCGCGACCGACGTGCCCGTCTCCTCGATCAGCGGACACACGACGTACGCCTGCCGCCCCGCGTCGAGATGCCTGCGCAGCCGGGTGTAGGCGTCGGAGGAGCGGTCGGCCCCGACCCAGGCGGTGACGACCGGCTTCCGGTCGGCGGGCGGCTTGGCGATCTCGCTGACGTGGAGATCGCCGTAGACGGTCAAAGCGAGCGTGCGGGGAATCGGCGTCGCGGTCATGTGTAGCACGTGCGGCGAGCGCCCCGCGACCAGCGCGGCCCGCTGTTCCACTCCGAACCGGTGCTGCTCGTCGACGACCGCGACGGCCAGATCGGCCAAGTCGACGCCCTCCTGGATCAAGGCATGCGTCCCGACGAGGATCTGAGCGGTCGAGGCCCCGGCGCGCACCCGCTTCCCCACCGAGCTGGTCAAGAGGCCAACCGGCACGCCGAGGTCGCGGCAGATTCCCTCGAGGGTCAGAAAATGCTGCTCGGCAAGGGTTTCGGTCGGGGCCATGAGCGCACCGCGGTACCCGGCCTCGACCGCCCGCAGCAGCGCGTAGAGCGCGACGACCGTCTTTCCCGACCCGACCTCACCCTGCAGCAGCCGCTGCATCGGCCGCTCCTGCTCCAGATCCGCGTCGATCTCTGCGATCGCACGCTGCTGGTGCTCGGTCAGCTCGAACGGAAGCGCTTCGCGGTACCGCGCGGCCAGCTCGCCGGGCGGGCCCAGCGCCGGTGCCTTGACTCCCGTCCGCTCCTGCGCACGACGCGCGAGCCCGAGCTGGAGGGCGAGCAGCTCGTCGAACGCCAGCCGCCTGCGGCCCAGCTCTCCGTCCTCCGGCGACAGGGGCCGGTGTAGCGCGACGAGCGCGTCCGCGCGCAGCGGCAGGTCGAGCTCGACCTTCAGAGCGGCTGGCACCGGATCCGCGACATCGCGGGCGAACTCGAGCGCGGCCCCGACGACGTCTCGCAGCCTCCTCTGCGGCAGCTCCTCGCTCGCCGGGTAGACCGGGGCGAAGTCGGCGGTGGCCGACACGCCGTCCACGTCGTACGCGCGAACCGCGAACTGGTTGCGGCTCAGATGGCCGCGGAGCCGGACGCGAAGTCCTGGCCGAAGCCGCTCGACGAGCCACGGCTGGTTGAACCAGATGGCCGTGATCTCCCCGCTCTCATCGGCGACGAGCGACTGAACGATCGTGCGGCGGCCGCGAATCGGCCGCACCGAGGTCCGGCGGACCTCGCCTGCGATTGCCACTTCCTCTTCTCCGAAGAGGTCCGCAATCGGGATCTCGGGCGCGGCAGCTTCATAGCGCCGCGGACGGTGAGCCAGGAGGTCTCCGACCGTCTTGAGCCCCAGCTTGGCGAGCCGCTTCGCGATCTGCGGCCCGACCCCGGCGAGCGAGTCGACACCCGCCGTCAGGCGCTCCGGCCGCGCAAACCCGCGCGGCCGCGGCCAGGACTCCTCTTGGTCCAGGCTCGCGAACGCCGTCGGTATGTGCCGAGCAGCCAGGCTTTCGAGTATAGGACCGGGGGCCGGTTAGCCCGGCGGCTTGTAACCGGCCTGGCCGGCCTTGCGCATCGCCTCGAGGCCCTCTCCCGTCGAGAGCAGCGGGGTGGTCTTGAACGCCTTCACCGCTCCGCCTGCCGACGCAGCGAGCGAGAAAGCAGCTGCGCTGGCGGCGACCCTACTACTCGTCGCGAAACCAGAAAAACCCGACCGTGCCCGGGCCGGCGTGTGTTCCGACCACCGGGCCTAGGATCGTCGAGATCTCGATCTCGGCGTGGGGTCGAGTCCGGCGCACCAGCTCGCGCAGCGCCTGCTCGCGCTCCGGCGCATCGGCGTGCGCGATCCCGACCTTCAGCGCCGGCCCGTCCTCACCCGCGCTCGACTCGAACTCCGAGACGAACTCCTCGAACGCCTTCTGGTTTCCGCGTACGCGCTTGATCGGGATCACTTCCCCGTCGGCGATCGTCAGGATCGGCTTGATGTTCAGCAGCTGCCCGGCCATCGCCCGGGCGCGGCCGATCCGGCCTCCCTTGGCCAGGTACTCCAGCGTCTCCACGGTGAAGAGCAGACGTGCCTCACGGCGATAGCGGGCAATCAGCTCGTCGATCTCCTCCGTGCTCGTCCCGCGCTCCAGGCGCCGCTGGATCGCCAGGCCGAGCATCGCGATCGCGGCGGAGGCCGAGCCCGAATCCACGATGTGCACCCGGTCGCCGCCCAGCTCCTCGGCCGCACGGCGGGCGCTCTCGACGGTCCCGGACAGGTTCCCGGAGATGTGGATCGAATAGATGCTTTCGTAGCTCCCGGCAAGCTCCTCGTAGACGCCGAGAAAGTCGCCCGGCGGGGGCTGGGACGTCGTCGGCAGCTCGGTTGCGACGCGCAGCCGCTCGTAGAAGTCGTGCGGCCCGAGCTCGACGTAGTCGCGGAAGCTCTCGTCGCCGAACCGGACGTACAGCGGTACGACCCGCCAGTTCGGGAATCGCTCCGGCGCCTGCGGGTAGTCCGCCGTCGAGTCGACGACGATCGCGGTGTTCCCGGCCGTCAGCGCGCTCACGCGGCCACGCCCTTGGCCGCCTGGTGGAGCGCCGCGACGATCACGTCGAGGTGCTCGTCCTTGGTCAGGGTCGACACAACTCCGGCGTTCTGCAGCTCGTCGCGCTCGCCCTGGCTCACGTCTCCGGTGAGGGCCACGACGGCGACGCGGGGACACTGGTCACGAAGCGACCGCGCCACTTCGACACCGTCCAGGCCGGGGAGGCGGTAGTCGAGGACGACCACGTCGGGAGCGAGCTCAAGACAGGCCTCGGTCGCCCGGCCGCCGTCGGCGAGCGAACCGACCACGGCGATGTCGTCGCGGAGCTCGAAGAGCAGCTCGAGAGCCTGGCGGAACGCGTCATTGTCCTCGACGAGGAGGACTTTGAGGGGGGCGCCCATCGGTTGAGCCTACTCGGCCGAGATCAGCAGCGGGTAGTGCGGCTGGCCCCCGGGCTGTACCTCGACCTCGAGGCCCGGATGGCGCTCCGTCAGGCCCTCGAGCAGCCCTTCGAGCTGGAGCTCGTCCTCGCCGGTGAGGAAGGTCATCACGTCGCGGGGCTCCGACAGGAGCCGCTCCGCGACGGCCGATGCGACCTCGCCGAAGTCCAGGCCCGCCGCGACCGGGTCGCCTTCGGCCAGTCCCAGATAGGCCCCTTTCTGCACGGCGAGCCCGTTCAACGTCGCGTCCCGCGAAGCGATCGTCACCTCGCCGGTGACGACGCCGGAGACCGCCTGGCGCATCGCCTCGGCATTCTCGGCCGCGCTTTGCGCGCCGTCGAAGACGACCATCGCCGCCAGCCCGCGTTGGATCGAGTCCGTGGGCACGACCTCGACGACCTTCTCGGACAAGCCGGCCGCCTGCTCCGCAGCCAGGATCACGTTCGCGTTGTTGGGAAGCAGGACGACCTCGTCGGCGGGAGCCGCCTCGATCGCCTCGACCAGTTGGGCCGCTGAGGGGTTCATGGTCTGCCCCCCTTCGACGATGTGCGTCGCGCCGAGGCTCTCGAAGATCGCTCGGTTCCCGCCGCCCGCGACGACCGCGACGACGTCGGAGGTGTTCGGCGCGGCTGCGCCGCCCGGCAGCGCCTCGAGGAGCCTGCCCTCGCGGGCGACCGTCTGCTGGTGCATGTTCGCGATCTCGACACCCTCGATCACCCCGACAGCCGTTCCATAGCCGAGCGCGACCCCGGGCTCGTCCGTGTGGACGTGGATCTTGAGCGCCGTCGAGTCGCCGACGACGAGGAGCGAATCGCCGATCTTCTCCAGCTCCTGCTCGAGGGTCTCGGCGTCGAGGTTCTCCCCCTCGACCACGAAGACGGTGCAGTAGCGGTAGCGCGAGAGCTCCCGGTGCACGGCGTCGATGCCGATCGTCAGTTCCTCGGCAGGGGGCGGAGCGAGCGGCTCGCCGGAGATCCCGGCGGCGAGGCCGCGGACGAGCTCGAGCAGTCCGGCGCCTCCCGCGTCGACCACGCCCGCCTCGCGGAGGACGTCGAGCAGCTCCTTCGTCCGCGCCACGGACGCCTCACCGCGCGTGACAAGCGCCCGAAAGAGCTCATCCGCATGGAGCTCCGGGTGCGAGCGCGCCTCGGCCTCCTCGGCCAGCTCCCGGATGACCGTGAGCATCGTCCCCTCGACGGGGCGCCGTACCGCCCGGTAGGCCGCGTCGCTCGCCGAGCGAAACGCGCGGGCAAGCTCGGGTGCGTCGATCGTCGTAGCGGTGCCGAGAACGTCGGCGAAGCCGCGGACGATCTGAGAGAGGATCACGCCCGAGTTGCCCCGAGCGCCCATCAGCGCGGCCCGCGAAACCTGATGGGCGAGTGCGGCGCGGTCCTCGGCCTCTGAGCTCTCGAGCGCCTCCACGATCGAGCGGACGGTCAGTGCCAGGTTGGTGCCGGTGTCGCCGTCCGGCACGGGGTAGACGTTCAGATCGTCGATCCGCTGCCGGCTCGCTTCGAGCGACGACGCCGCCGACCGAGCCAGCTCCCGCGCCAGTGCGACGTCACTCATGCGGAGGCCCGGACGTCCTTGATCGTCACGTCCACCGCGGCAACCTTGAGACGGGTCAAACGCTCGAGCTCATACGTGACCCGAGAGCGTATGGTGGCCGCGACCTCCGCGAGGTTAAGCCCGTACTCGACGACCACGGCCAGTTCCACTGCGATCCCGCCGTCGCGCTCCGTGACGGAGACGCCGTTCCGGTTCAGCAGCCGGCCGACTCCACCCTTCCCCGAAAGGCCGACGACGCCGTAGCACTCCTCGGCGGTCCGGCTGACGATCTGCGCGATCGCGCCGGTCGAGATCGAGATGCGGCCGAGCGGAGTCGCGATGCTGCGGGCGTCCACGCCGGTTAGACGCGATCCCGCGGCAACGGGGTTGCTTCTACAACGCCTTCTGGATCTTGCCGCTCTTCAGGCAGCGCGTGCAGACGTAGGCCCGCTGGGCCTTCCCGCCGAGCAGCACGCGGACGCGCTGGAGGTTCGGATCGAACCGCCGTTTCGTGGCCACCATCGAGTGGCTCCGGTTGTGCCCGAACCCGGGCTTCTTTCCACAGACGGCGCAGACCTTCGACATAGCGGCCGGGAAGTGTAGCCGCGGACGGCTCAGCGGGTGGCCGCTACAGCCCGCAGCTGGGCGAAGACGTCGGCCATCTCGAGCGCCGTTCGGGCGGCCTCGGCGGCTCGGTCGATGCGATCCTCGGCCTGTTCCCGGGTCTCGGTCGTCAGGAGGCCGAAGGCGACCGGGACACCCGTCTCGATCGCGGCGAGCTGGAGGCCGCTCGCGGCCTCGCCGGCAACGAAGTCGAAATGCGGCGTGTCCCCGCGGATCACGCAGCCGAGGGCGACGATGCAGGCGTAGCGGCGGGTCTTGGCGAGCGCCATCGCCGCCAGCGGCAGTTCGAACGCGCCCGGAACGGGAACGATCGTGATCGCGTCCTTGGAGACTCCGGCCGTCGCCAGCGCCTCGAGCGCCGACTCGAGCATCGCCTTCGTGATCTCACGGTTGAAGCG
The DNA here is from genome assembly GCA_038237665.1 of Gaiellales bacterium. Lineage (GTDB taxonomy): Bacteria > Actinomycetota > Thermoleophilia > Gaiellales > Gaiellaceae > JBBRYK01. The sequence goes on from JBBRYK010000082.1 coordinate 6,305, forward strand.
GGCGACCACGACCCCGACCGATCTGCGGCGGCCGAAGGGCTCGCCCTCGAGCGTCGTATAGCCGTCCGGCACGGAGAAGACGCCGGCCGCGTGCTCGAGCGGCAACGCTTCCGGCTCCGCCTCTGGTTCCGGCTCGGGCTCGATCGCCGGCACGGGCATGGGCTCGACGACGGCCGCCGGCTCCGGCTCGGGAGCGGGCCGCGGCCGGACCTCGGGCTCCGGAATTGCGGCCGCCGGCTCGCGCTCGGTCTCCGGCTCGCGCTCGGTCTCCGGCTCGCGCTCGGCCTCCGGCTCGCGCTCGGGCTCGGGCTCGGGCCGAGAGCTCGCGGGTGCCGGCCGCGCTCCGGTCACACGCTCCGCGCCCGGCCAGCTCTGTTCGTGGTCGAAGGGCTCAGACATCGAATTTCAGGTCCTGATGGTGCAGGCGATGGCCAAGCTTCGCACGCTTGGTGGACAGGTAGCGCTGGTTCTCGAGGTTCGGCGTGATCTCGATCGGCACCTGCTCGACGACTTCGAGCCCGTAGCCCTCGATCCCCGTGATCTTCTTCGGGTTGTTCGTGAGGATCCGGATCGTCGACAGGCCGAGGTCGGCGAGGATCTGGTTGCCGATCCCGTAGTCCCGCGCGTCGGCCGGAAAACCGAGCTCGACGTTCGCCTCGACCGTGTCGAAGCCCTGTTCCTGCAGCTCGTAGGCCTTCAGCTTGTTGAGCAGGCCGATGCCGCGCCCCTCCTGAGCCATGTACAGGAGGACGCCGCGCTCCTCCGTGCCGATCTGCGCGAGGGCCTGCTCGAGCTGCTCGCCGCAGTCGCAGCGCAGCGAGTGGAAGACGTCGCCGGTCAGGCACTCCGAGTGCACTCTGACGAGCACGTTTTCCTTGCCGGCAACATCGCCCTTGACGAGCGCGACGTGGTGCTTGCCGGTCAGCTTCTCGCGGAAGGCGACGGCCGTGAACTCGCCGTAGTCCGTGGGTAGACGGACGCTGGTCATCCGCTCGACGAGCTTCTCCGTCCGGCGCCGGTACTCGATCAGGTCGGCGATCGTGACCAGCTTGAGCCCGTGCTTCTCGCAGTACGAGATCAGGTCGGGAACGCGGGCCATCGTCCCGTCGTCGTTCATCACCTCGCAGACGACGCCCGCCGGCTTGAGCCCCGCCAGCGTGGCGAGATCGACCGCCGCCTCCGTCTGCCCTGCGCGCTGGAGAACGCCGCCCGGCTTCGCGCGCAGCGGCAGGATGTGGCCGCCTTCGATCAGGTCGTGGGGCCCGAACGCGGGATCGACGGCGACCCGGATCGTGTGCGCGCGATCCGCCGCGGAGACGCCGGTGGTGATCCCGTCGCGAGCGTCGATCGGTGTGGTGTAGGCGGTGCCGTGCCGGGACTCGGTGCTGCTCGCGAGCGGCCGGAGGTTGAGCTCGTCGGAGCGCTCCTCGGTCAGGCAGACGCAGATCACGCCGCGGCCGTGGGTGGCCATGAAGTTGACCGCCTCGGGCGTCGCGAACTCGGCCGCAATCGTCAGGTCGCCCTCGTTCTCACGGTCGGGCGCATCGACGACGACGACGAAGCGGCCTCGGCGGATCTCCTCGATTGCCTCCGAGACCGTGGTAAACGGCGATTTTGTGGCGACGGCCATCGCCTTGATCGTAGTCGCTAGCGGGTCGCTAACCGCTCCACGTACTTGGCGAGCATGTCGGCCTCGAGGTTGACCGGATCGCCGACGGCGAGCGACCCGAGGGTCGTGACCGCGAGCGTGTGTGGCACCAGCGCAACCGCGAAAGCCTCACCGTCGAGCGCAGCGATCGTCAGCGAGACACCCTCGACCGCGATCGATCCCTTCTCGACGCAGTAGCGCAGGATGTCGGGCGAGGCCTCGATCCAGACCCGCTTGCCGCTTCCTTCCGGTTCGACCGCCCGGAGTCGGCCGACGCCGTCGACATGGCCCTGCACGAAGTGCCCGCCCAGCTGGTCGCCCACGCGAAGCGGGGGCTCGAGGTTCACCTCGTCCCTGAACGGCTTTGCCCGGGCAGCGGTCTCGGGGACGACATCGAACGAGAGGCGCCGCTGCGTGGCGTCGACGACGGTCAGGCAGACCCCGTCGACCGCGACGGAAGCGCCGATCTCTGCCTCGATCCCGGTGACCACGACGAGGCGGCCGTCGGCATACGACTCCACGCGTCCGCGTTCCTGGACGAGGCCGGTGAACACGAGGGAAGGTTAGAGGCCGAGGGCCAACGCTTCGAGCGTCTCGCGGACTACGGGCTCCACACGAGCCCGCGAGACGTCGTCGTCCAGCTCGGCGCGCACTTCGTCCAGGACCTCCGCCTGCTCGGGCGAGAGGTCGGCCTGGTCGAAGGCATCCAGGCGTTGGCGCAGCTGCGCGTTGTCGAGATGGCGGGCCAGCCAGTGCGAGAGGAGCGAGATCACCTCGTCCTCGGGTCGGCGGATTTGCTTAGGGCTCGTGGACATACGCGCTGAGAAGGACATCCTCGCCGACCGGCCTGACCGCAAAACGCGAGAGCGGGACCGGATGGGCGAGCTCGCCCACGATACCCGGCCCGGAGCCGGACATACGGGGGGTAACGAATACGAGCACCTGGTCGATCAGGTCGGCAGCGAAGAACGACGCAGCGAGGGTCGGCCCGCCTTCGAGGAGCAGCGACTGAACACCTTCGGCGGCCAGCGTCCGCAGCTCCTCCTCGAGTGGCCCCGGGCGAAGCTCGAGCTCGGAGCCGTCGGGTAGCGGTCCCCGGCCGAAGGCGAGGCGGCGCGGTTGGCGGGCTGCATCGACGTCGCGGGCGGTCAGCAGCGGCGTGTCCGCGCGCACGGTGCCCATGCCGACGGCCACGGCGTCCGACGCGGCGCGAAGCTCGTGGACGAGCCGCCTGGACTCCTCGCCCGTGACCCAGCGCGACCCCGGCACGGTCACCCGGCCGTCGAGCGTGGCGGCGACCTTGTAGGTCACGAATGGGCGGCCGAGCCGCACCCACGTTCGCCACGCCTCGTTCTGCGCGCGGGCCTCGAAGGAATCGGGGTGCTCGACCTCCAGGCCCGCGGCCCGCAGCCGCTCGAGTCCTCCGCCGGCCTTGGGGTTCGGATCGAGCGAGCCGGCGACGACCCGCGCGATTCCCGCCTCGAGGACGGCGTCGACGCACGGCGGCGTCCGGCCCTCGTGGGCGCACGGCTCGAGCGTGACGTAGAGCGTGGCTCCGCGGGCGCGCTCTCCGGCTGCGGCTAGGGCGATCACCTCGGCGTGGGGCTCGCCCGCACGCTCGTGCCACCCTTCGCCCACGATTTCGCCGTCGCGCACGACGACGGCCCCGACGATCGGATTCGGTCGGGTCGTGCCACGTCCGCGCTCGGCGAGCTCGAGCGCCCGCTCGAGGCTCACTGCACGGCCCGGGCGAGCTCGTTGTACGCCTCGGCCAGGTCCTCCTGGCCGAAGATCGCGGTGGCAGCGACGAACAGATCGACGCCTTCCGCCCGTAGCCTCCCGATGTTCGTCGGGTTGACGCCCCCGTCCACCTGGACGTACTTGTCCGTGACGAGCTTCCGCAGCCGCGCGACGCGGTCGAACGTCTCGGGCATGAAGGGCTGACCCGAATAACCAGGGTGGATGCTCATGCAGAGGATCAGGTCGACGTGGTCCGACTCGTCGGCGGCAGCCTCCGGCTCGGTTTCCGGGTTGAAGGCCAGGCCGACCTGAAGTCCGTGCTCGCGCGCCGCGGTCGCGGTCGCCGACACCTCCGAGACGGCTTCGTAGTGGAACGTGACGCTGTCGCCGCCGGCGTCGGCGATCCCCGCGAAGTGGCGTTCCGGATTCTCGACCATCAGATGGCAGTCGACCGCGCCCCCGGCCCGGTGAATCAGCGGCGAGATCCATTGCAGCACGATCGGGCCCGCGGTGATCGGAGGCACGAAGTGGCCGTCGCCGACGTCGAAGTGGAAGATCCTCGCCCCCGCTCCCACGAGGAGCTCGATCTGTTCCCCGAGCCTCGAGAAATCGGCGGCGTATAGGGAGGGCTCGACCTCGGCGGTGCGGATCCAGCTCGACCAGGGCACGCGGCAGATCCTACGGTCGGACTAAGTAACACTGTGTTGCAAAGTCACGGTGCCCGGGCGCGCGGGGGCTCCGGGAGCAAGTAACACTGTGTTACTTGCTCGGGGTCCGGAGCCGGGCAACGAAAAAGCCCGAGGTTCGGTCGCGGTGCGGGAGCGTGAGCAGGAACTCGGGGCGCTTCGGGTGCCGGTACTGCGGCCACTCGGCGCCGAGGTCGTCGATCTCCAAACCCGAGCCGTCGACGATTGCCTCGTTCTCGTCCGCGTTCAGCGTGCAGACGGAGTAAAGGATCGTGCCGCCGGGCCGGACGCGCTCGGCGGCGGCGCAGATCAGGTAGCGCTGCAGCTCCGGGAGCGGCTTCGCCCGCCAGCGGAGGTCTGGCCGCTGGGCCAGAACGCCGAGCCCCGAGCACGGGGCGTCGACGAGAACGCGGTCGAAGCCGGTCAGCTCGGGCGGAAGCGCGAGCGCGTCGGCCTCGACGACGCGAACGTTCGAAGCGCCCAGTAGGCGAACGTTCTCTGCCAGCTCCCGAGCGCGTCCCGGATGGATCTCGACGGCGACCACGTCGCCCTCGAGCTGAGTGGCCTTGCCGCCCGGAGCAGCGCACAGGTCGAGGATGCGCTCGCCCGCTCGCGAGCCGGCGGCAAGCCCGGCGAGCTGCGAGCCGAGGCTCTGCGGCCAGATCCGGCCCTCGGCCAGTGCCTGCTCGTCCACCCGCTCGACGCGGTAGGCACCGGGCAGTTCAAGCGGTTCACCGTCGATCTCGCCACGGACGAGCCGAACGACCGTGTCTGGAGCCTCGTTCTGCGCCCGCATCAGCGCGAGCGCCGCCTCCTCGCCGAAATCACGCCTCCACAGGTCGTAGATCCAGTCGGGATACGAGTGCTTGAGCGGCCCCTCCGGAAGCGCCTCCAGCAACGGGCCGATCCCCTCCGAGAGGCGCCGCAGCACGGCGTTCGTGAACGAGACGGCTCGCTCGAGGCCGGCCCCACGGACGAGCTCGACCGACTCGTTCACAGCCGCGTGGGGTGGGATCCCGTCGAGGAAGCCGAGCTGGTAGGCGCCGATCCGAAGAGCGGAGAGCACCGGTGGGTCGAGCTTCCGTGCCGGCCTACGCCCGAGGGTGTCGATCGCGTGGTCGAGCGTGCGCATCCGCTGGACGGTGCCGTAGGCGATTCGCTGCGCCAGGGCGCGGTCGCGGGCGTCCAGGTCCTTCGCGGCCGAAGCAAAGGCACGGTCGGCATAGGCATCGCCTTCGAACACGCGCTGCACGACGTCGTAGGCCACCCGCCGGGCCGGCGCGATGCTCACCTGGAACCCTCTTGGAGTCGACGCGGAACGCTGTGTCCTCCGGTGCGACAACGCCCGTCATCCCAAACCCGGAGGGTACTCATCGCACGCCGCGGAGGAACTCCGCGTAGCTCATGCGGCGGCGACCGTCCGGCTGGACCTCGACGGGCTCGAGGCGGCCGTCGGCGATCCGCGCCTTCCAGATCGTCACCGGCCCGCCTTCCAGCTCTGCCCGCGCACCGATGTGCGGCGACAGCGCGCGGATGCGCCGGAGCGCCTCCTCGGGGTTGGACAGGTCGAGCCGGCGATCGGCGGCCGTGATCTTCTCCGCGTACGTGAGGCCTTCGGGCGGCTGCGGAGTCGGCTCGTGCAGC
>JBBRYK010000083.1:0-11915 GCA_038237665.1 Gaiellales bacterium
CCCAGTAACGCAAGCGGCGTCGACTACATCTTCAACAGCTCCTACCGTCCCATCGCGCTCGTCCACGCAGGAAACGGGCTCGCGGCTGACGCTCACGAGTTCGTGCTGACACCGCAAGGCACCGCGCTGATCACGATCTACGACGAGCTGCCCTACGACCTCTCCACGGTCGGAGGCCCAAAGGACGGGGCGGTTGTGGACTGCGTCGTCCAAGAGGTCGACGTCGAAACCGGACGCGTCCTCTTCGAATGGCACAGCCTCGACCACGTGGCGCTTGACGAAAGCCACGCAGAGGTGGATACGCCCTATGACTACTTCCACATCAACGCCGTCAGCCTCGACAACGACGGCAACCTGCTCATCTCCGCGCGGCACACCTGGACCGTCTACAAGATCGACCGGCAGACCGGCGAAATCCTCTGGCGCCTGGGCGGCAAGCGCAGCGACTTCAAGCTCGGTCCAGGCGTCCCGTTTGCCTGGCAGCACAATCCACTCCCCGCAGCGGAAAACACAATTCGCCTGTTCGACAACGAGAGCGACGGAAAGAACGCAGTCCTGCCGCGATCACGGGTGATCTGGATCCACCTCGACACGAACACGAAGAGCGCGACGTTGATCAAGGAGATCGCACATCCCTCAAAACTCTCGGTTGGATCGCAGGGGAACGCGCAAGCACTCGACAACGGAGACACCTTCGTCGGCTGGGGCCAACGCGGCCGCGTCTCCGAGTTCAACCAGGAGGGAAGGCTTCTGTTCGACGCGACCCTGCCCGCCGGCTACGACACCTACCGCGGCTACCGGGCGAACTGGGCCGGCCGACCCGCCACGCCACCGACCGCCACTGCGCGGACGAACGCCGACGGCACCACAACCGTCCACGCGATCTGGAACGGTGCAACCGGAGTGGCGGCCTGGCGCATCCTGGCCGGCCCAACCGCAACCGCCCTCGCCCCGATCCGCACGGTGACCTGGAACGGGCTCGACACGACTCTCAAGATCGCCGGGAAACCGCGGGTGGTCGAGGTCGTAGCCCTTGCCACGAGCGGCACCGTCATCGGCACATCCCAACCAGTTTCTCCCCGACGGGCTCTCTCCTCGCCAACGTCGAACAAAGGCGGCACCGCCCTCGGCAGCCAAGTGCTCAAGGTAGGTCCCTAATCGGCCTTGCCCACGCGCTGAGGCCTCGTTGGCGATGCCGGCCGGGAGCCCCGGCCGCTTTAAGTGCTTCGACGCGCAATGTCAGCCCTGGGCTCGATTCCGTATGCGTCGCCCTGTCCGTGCCCGACTTGACGCCGGGCGTCCACCGGGTGTAGGAGTCCGCTATCGCGGGGATCGTGCAGGTATTGGCCGGGGCTGTACTGCTCGTCGTGCGGACTCTCGACTGCAGGACGTGCGACTGATGCAGCTGCGGCGGCGAACGCTCGCGCTCTCGTTCCTTGCGGCGATGACCGTGCTGGCGCCGGTCTCGGGCGCTGTCACCGGCAAGCAGAAGCCGCGCCCGCCGGCGGTCGGCTCGCTGCGCGAGGTCGCCTGCGTCAGCGACGCGGGCTCGGCGATCCAGGGTTGCGGCCGCGCGGGCAGGCTCGCCAACACCGCCTACCTGGCGCTCAGCCCCGACGGCCGCAACCTCTACGCGACCGCGCGCGACGCGGACGCGATCGTGGTCTTCTCGCGCGACGCCCGCACCGGCACGATCCGGCAGCTGCCTGGCGGTGCCGGTTGTGTCCGAGACGTGCGCGCCGCCCCCGATCCGGCTTGCCCGGCCGCGACGGCCGGGCTCGATCGACCCAGCGGCGTCGCCGTCTCGGCCGACGGCCGCTTCGTTTATGTCGCGGCCGCGTACAGCAACGCCGTCACGACGTTCTCGCGCGACGCCTCCACCGGCGCGCTGAAGCCCGCCGGCTGCATTACCGACGCCGGGTCGCCCGCTCAGGGGTGCGCGGCCGGTAAGGGTCTCCGCGGGGCATCGTTCGTCACGCTCGCGCCCGACGGCCGGTTGCTCTACGTCGCCGCCGTGGACAGCAATGCGATCGCGGGCTTTGCGAGAGACCCTGCAACCGGTGCGCTCACGGAGCTCGGCTGCCTGAGCGACGCAGGCTCCGGGCATGACCGGAACTGCGACAACGCCGTTGGCCTGGCAGGGGCGAGCTCGATCGCAATCACGCGCGACGGTCGGAGCCTGTACGCGACCGGCCGCAACGACAGCGCGGTGGTCGCGTTCGGCCGCGACCCCGGGAGCGGCCACCTGACTGCGGCCGGTTGTGTGAGCGGCGACGCTGACTACCGGCGCGATCCGCGCTGCGCGTCCGGGCGCGGGATCCAGTACGCCCAGTACGTCACCGCCAGCCCCGACGGCCGCTTCGTCTACGTGAGCGCGACCGATAGCCACACTCTCGGCGTCTTCGCTCGGAACAAGGCCAGCTCAGCGCTGACGCAGCTTCCCGGCCGCGCGGGCTGCCTCCACGACTCCGGCTACCCCTCGCGCTCCCCCTGCAAGGCCGTGACGGGGATCGCGCTCCCGCTCGCGCTCGCGATCACACGAGACGGGCGGTTCGCCTACCTCGCCGGCTTCGGCTACGGCTCCGTCACCGCCTACGCGCGGAACGTTCGCAGTGGCCAGCTGAGCCAGCTCGGGAAGTGCATCAGCGACTCCGATCCGCGCTGCCCGGGCGGGAAGGCGCTCACGCGGGCCGGCTTCCTTGCCTTGAGCCCCGACGAGCGCTACGTCTACGTCAACGCCCCGACCGCGAACGCGATCGCCGTCTTCGCCCGGCGCCTGCGCTCGGGGTAATGCCGGCCTTCATGATCCAGGTCGCTGCGGCTTCCTACGCCGCGCTCTTCGCCGCCGCGGCGCTCGGCAAGGCGACCGCTTGGGCGGATTGGTCGGCGCTCGCCGGCGAAGTCGCGGGCAAGCGGGCGGCGCTCGTCCGACTACCGGTGCCGGTCGGCGAAGGCGTGCTGGCCGTCGTCCTCGTCGTGTTTCCGGTTGCCGGTCTGACCGCGGCTGCAAGCGCTCTCGCGGTCTTCGCCGTTGCGGTGCTGAGCGTCCGCGGCCGCCTCGCCGGCCGGAGCTGTGGATGCTTCGGCCGGTTCTCGCAGGGGCGCTTCTCGGGGCGCCTTGCGGCCCGCAACGCCGTGCTCGCGGCCGGCGCCGCCGTCTTCGCCGTTGGCGCGGGGAGGGCGGGTTCGCACCCGGTCCCCTGGTGGAGCTGCGTTGCCGTGCTCAGCGGCTGGGCCGTCTTCGCCGGGATGAGGGCGTTCCCTTCGCTGCTCGCTGGGCTTCGCACCACCCCTGAGCCCTTCCTCGCGGCGGGGCTGCCGGTTCTGCTGGTCTTCGTCCGGCAACAGTGCGATCCGTGCCGGAGCTTGCTGCCCTATGTTGCGGCGTGGCAACGGGATCTGACCGGGGTCGTGTCGGTGGTAGCGCTCGATGCCGACGGCGGCCCCGCGGCCAAGGAACCCGGCTGGCCGGATCTCCTACCCGGCAGGAGGGCGGCAGAGCACTACCGGGTTCACGCCACGCCGGCCGCAGTCGCACTCGGGGCCGACGGCGTGGTCAGCGCGCGCGCCGAAGGCGACGCCGCGATTGTTTCGCTGGCCGCCAGGCTTGCCGGGGAGGCCGAGGCTGCACTCCCGTCTCCGGAGCTCTTCTCACGCCGCCGCCTCGTCGGCGACGGTGCGCGCGTCTTTGCCGGTGTCCTTTCGCTTCCGGTCCTGCTGAGGCACCCTCGTCCGCATCGAGCCGCTGCAATGTGCGATCCGTGCGCCAGAGTGAAGTGCAGCTGCAACGGGAAGTTCTACGACGATCCGCAGGTCTGTCTCGCCGAATGTCGAGTAAGCCTCGGCTGCTTCACCGGCATCTGTGGTCCGGTGCCCAGCGACAAATTTCACTGCGGCTCCAACTGCTGTGAGCCGGGTCAGAAATGCGTCAACGGCGCCTGCGTCGACAGTTGCCCGCCCCAATACGTGCCGTGCGGCTGCACGTGTTGCCCGCCGGGGCAGACGTGCGAGGGCAACCGCTGCATGCCGAAGAAGATGTGCGGCCCGGATATCTCGGATGCTCTCGGCGAGGCGCTCGCTCGAACGAGAGCCGAATTCGGCCGCTGGTCCTCCAGTAAACGAGACGACGCGTGCTCGAACCTCGTCTCGGTCTTGTGGGGAACCGCCGCCTGGGACATCACGCAACTGAGTCCGTCAGGAAGGAAGAAATTCACGGATGCGTACGGCCCCGAATGCTCGTCGTGCGGATATTCGGTCCAGGTCGGCAGCGATTGTCACTTCGACGGTTCGGTCAATTACGTCCTCTTCGGGTCGATGATGCGCCTGTGCCACGATCACTACAAAGCCGAAGATCGGAACTGGAAGGCGTCGTGGCACGACGAAGACGCAGTCATCGATCTCATTGCGCTGCACAAGAGCTACACCGGCGTGCCGGCGGCCAACCTTCGCGCTTCCGCCTCATGGGGCTCCGCCGGCTACAACGGTTGGCCGGGTGACGCCCTGAGCCCGGACGGCGATCGCCAGAACTGCGAAACCGGCTGTCCCAAGAAGTATTCGGGTCCTGGGCTGACTGTGCAGTGGTATCCGAACGTGATCCGTCCGTGAAGATGGCCAGGGTCGGGTCGCTCGTCGGCCTGGCGGCTGCCGCCTGCCTGCCATTCTTCACGGCTGCTCCGACCGCCCACGGCAGAGGGGCTGCGCTCTGCTTGGGCGAGCCCGCCACGATCGTCGGCAAGAAGGGCAACGACCACCTGAAGGGAACGGCTGGAGACGACGTCATCGTCGGTGGTGCAGGCAACGACACCATCAGCGGGGGAGGCGGAAACGACCTGATCTGCGGCGGCGCCGGGAACGACGATCTCCGCGGCGGCGCCGGCATCGACGAGTTCCAGGGTGGGCCGGGCAACGACAAGCTGAGCGGCGGTCCGGCGACCGATGTGCTGGACGGCGGAGCGGGAAACGACACGATCGTGGGCGGCGCCGGTCGAGATGTCGCAGGCTTCGTGAACTCCCCGAGGGCCGTGAGCATCGATCTGAGCCGCCACAAAGCGACCGGGTGGGGCACGGACAGCCTCGCAGGCATCGAGACCGTGCTCGGCTCTCGATACAGCGACACCCTGATCGGCGACAGCGGCCCGAACCATCTCGCCGGCCTGAACGGCAATGACCGGTTGACCGGTGCGGGAGGTGGCCGACCTCCTCGACGGCGGTCCGGGCACCGACGTGCTGGACGGAGGGGCCGGCCTCGACTACTGCATACGCGGAGAGACCACGGCCCGCTGCCCCTGAAGCTCGCCGACGCGGCTGAAGCCGGGCCGACGGTGTCTTAAGCGGTGAAGAAGTCGAACAGGTCCAAACTGGTAGATTGGACCGAGATCATGTTTCCCCCGCGGAGATAGGTCGAATGTCGCCTAGAGCGCGTGGCCGCCCGAGCCGCGAGGAGGTTCTGCGCGCTCTTGACCGGGCGATCGATGACCTCCGCAGCGTCGGCGGGTTGCCGCTTCCAGTCGAGGCGGATGCGATCTGGGAGGGGATCTGGTACGAGGAGGCTCATCACTCGACGGCGATCGAGGGCAACACGCTCGTCCTCAGAGAAGTTGAGCGGCTCCTCCGCGAAGGAAAGGCGGTCGGCAGCAAGGAGCTCGCCGAGTACCTCGAAGTCGAGGGCTACGCGAAGGCAGCGCAGTGGGTGTACGCACAGGCGGTCGAGCAGCCTTCCGACTGGTCCGTCGGGGAGCGAATCAACCTGACGGAGCTGCGCCAGATCCACCGGCTTGTGGTCGAGCCGACCTGGCTGCACTCGCCGCCGGAGGGCCTGCACGCGCGCGAAGGCCCCGGCTCGTTCCGTCAGCACGACATCCGTCCGTTCACCGGCGGGATGACGCCGCCGCCGTTCCCGGAGGTGCCGGCGCTCGTCACCGACTGGCTGAGCGACGCCACTCGAGGGCCGGCCGACGGCCAGCATCCGATGCTGCTCGTCGCGGACATCCACGCCCGGTTTGAGCGGATCCATCCCTTCCGCGACGGGAACGGGAGGGTCGGCCGCCTGGCGACGAACCTCCTGCTTGTCCGGCACGGCTATCCGCCTGCGGTCATCTACAAGCGCGATCGGACGCGGTACCTCAACGCGCTCAGAAGGGCGGACCGAGGCGACGCGGGGCCGCTCGCCGAGATCTTTGCGCGGGCGGTCACCGACGGCATCTACCGCTTCCTTCTTCCGGGTCTGGCGGGGCCGCATCGACTCGTTCCGCTTCGGTCGCTGGCCGACTCCGAGCTGTCGGGCAACGCGCTCGCCGTCGCGGCCAAGCGTGGGCGGCTGCGCGCCGTTCGCAGGACGGATCAGTGGTACTCGACACGGCAATGGGTTGAGGCCTATAAGGAGGGCCGCTACAAGCGTGCGTGAATTCGACCTATCCGAGCAGCGTGAAAATCGAACAGGTCAACTTCGCTTCCCGTCGAGTTGTGCGATCCGTGCGGAGGTGTTGGCCCGCGCGAGGTAGGCGTCGACGAGTTCCGCGGCCTCATCATGGACGCGCGAGGTCTGGCTTGCGTCAGAGGCAGTCCACGGGAGCGGCCTCTGACTCAGCCTCCGCGGGGCGTTTGGCGTGCCCGCTGAACGGCAATCATTGCACGGGAGGGATGCGAATTCACCGCAGCCGAGTCCGTGCCTTGATCCTGACCGGGCTGTGCGCGCTCGCTGCCGCCGGGGTCGCCGGATCGGCGCCCTCGTCCGCCCCGGTCGGCCCTGCCACCTCGACCGGCACAGGCGGCGCCTCCGCCACCGTCGAACGGCTGGCCACGCAGGCCGCGGTGGCGACCTTGCGCAAGGGTGGCAACGCCGTCGACGCCGCCGTCACCGCCGCGGCGGTGCTAGGTGTTACGGAGCCCTTCTCCTGCGGCGTCGGCGGCGGCGGATTCATGGTCGTCTACACGCCCGGCGGCGCCGGCAGGCATCCGCACGTCTACACGATCGACAGCCGCGAGAAGGCGCCCGCGGCGATGACGCCGACCTCCTTCATCGAGAACGGAACGCCTCTCCCGTTCAGCGACGCGCGATACAGCGGGCTCTCCGTCGGCGTGCCCGGGACGGTGCGCGCGTGGAGCGATGCGCTGAAGAAGTTCGGGACGATCACGCTCGCGCAGGCGCTCGCGCCGGGAGCGAAGATCGCCCGCGACGGCTTCGAGGTCGACGCCGTCTTCAACGACCAGATCAACCAGAACGTCGACTACTTCGACGACGTTCCCGCGACCGCCGCGCTGTATCTCGACGCCGACGGTAGCGCCCGCGATATCGGCTCCACCTTCCGCAACCCCGACCTCGCCAAGACCTACGACCTGATCGCGAAGGGGGGCGCGAACGCCTTCTACACCGGCGCGATCGCCGCAGCGATCGTGCAGGCCTCGACGCAGCCCCAACTGGCGCCATCGGCCAATCACAAGTTCCGTCAGGGAGTGATGACCACCGCGGACCTCGCCTCGTACGCCGCGCCGCAGCGCGCCCCGACGCACGTCCGCTATCGCGGGCTGGACGTGTTCGGGATGGGGCCGCCGTCGAGCGGCGGCTCCACCGTCGGCGAGGCGCTGAACATCCTCGAGGGATACCCGCTGTCGACGTTCCCCCGCGAGCAGGCACTGCACCTCTATCTCGAAGCCTCACGCTACGCGTTCGCCGACCGAGGCGCCTATCTCGGCGACCCCGACTTCGTCAAAGTGCCGCTTCGGGGACTGCTCTCGAAGGATTTCGCGGGCACTCGGCGCGCGCTGATCGCCGACCGGGCGTCGCCGGGCGCCGTCCCTCCGGGAAACCCGCTGCCGTTCAACGGTGCTGCCGCGCTGCGCGGCGAAGCGTCCGTGACCGAGACCCGCGTTGGCACGACGACCCACATCACCACCTCCGACAAGCAGGGCGAGGTCGTCTCCTACACCTTCACGATCGAGTCGACGGGCGGCTCGGCGCTCGTCGTGCCCGGTTACGGCTTCCTGCTCAACAACGAGCTGACCGACTTCAACTTCGACTCGGCGACCCACCCGAACCACGTGGAAGGCAACAAGCGGCCCCGCAGCTCGATGGCGCCGACAATCGTCCTGCAGAAGGGCAAGCCGCTGCTCGCGCTCGGCTCGCCCGGCGGCTCGACGATCATCACGACGGTGCTGCAGATCCTGGTCGACCGGCTCGATCTCGGCCTGACCCTGCCGCAGGCGATCGCCGACGCGCGCATCAGCCAGCGCAACGGCGCGACGACCTCATCTGAGGCGGCCTTCCTGCAAACGCCGCAGGCCTCGGCGCTGCTCGCGCGCGGACACAAGTTCGGCGCGCCGGCCGAGATCGGCGCGGCGACAGGGATCGAGTTTCTCGGCGGCAACCGTACGCTCGCCGCCGCCGAGCCGGTGCGCCGCGGCGGTGGAAGCGCGCTGGTCGTGACGCCGGCGGGCTAGGTCGAGGCCGAGGGCTCTCCGTGGTGCCGTCGTACTCTTGTCGTTGTGCTCACGTGCCCCCGCTGCGGTCAAGAGAACCCCGACGGCTTCCGTTTCTGCGGCGCCTGTGCGGCTCTGTTGACGGAGGAATCGCCCGCGCCGCGCGAGGAGCGCAAGGTGGTCACCGTTCTCTTCGCGGATCTGGTCGGCTTCACGAGCTGGGCCGAGCGACTCGACCCAGAGGACGTCCGCGCCACGCTCTCGCCCTACTATGCGCGCCTGCGCTCGGAGCTCGAACGGTTCGGCGGTACCGTGGAGAAGTTCATCGGCGACGCCGTGATGGCGCTCTTCGGCGCTCCGGTTGCCCATGAGGACGACCCCGAGCGAGCGGTGCGCGCGGCGCTCGCGATCCGCGACGCCATTGCGGAAGACGACGCCGATCTGCGGGTTCGGATCGCCGTCAACACCGGCGAAGCACTCGTCGCGCTCGGCGTCCGGCCGAGCGCGGGCGAGGGTATGGCCTCAGGCGACGTCGTCAACACGACCGCCCGCCTGCAGAGCGCAGCGCCCGCCAACGGCATCCTCGTCGGTGAGGCGACGTACCGCGCCACGGCCGGCGTCATCGAGTACCGCGAGGCGGATCCCGTGCGGGCGAAGGGGAAGAGCGACCTCCTGAGCGTGTGGGAGGCGGTCGCGGCGCGGTCCCGCGTCGCAGTCGACAGGGTCCAGGCGCAAACGCCCCTGGTCGGGCGAAAGGGCGAGCTCGACCTCCTCCTCGGCACGCTGCGGCGCGTTCGCCAGGAGCGAAGTCCGCAACTCGTGACGCTTGTCGGAGTACCCGGCATCGGCAAGAGCAGGCTGATCTTCGAGCTCTTTCAGGCGGTCAAGGCGGATCCGGAGCTGATCTTCTGGCGCCGTGGTCGCTCGCTTCCGTACGGCGAAGGCGTGACCTTCTGGGCGCTCGCGGAAATGGTCAAGGCGCACGCGGGCATTCTCGAGACGGACTCGGCCGAGGAGACCCGGGAGAAGCTTCGAAGCGCAGTCCTGGACGCCCTCGGCGATGCTGCCGACGCTTCCTGGGTCGAAGGGCACCTCCAGCCGCTCGTCGGCCTCGGCACGGAGAGCGAATTCGCGGAGCGCCGTGCGGAGAGCTTTGCCGCCTGGCGCCGCTTTTTCGAGGCGCTCGCCGAGCGGGACCTGCTCGTCCTCGTGTTCGAGGACCTGCACTGGGCCGACGACAACCTGCTCGACTTCGTCGACCACCTCGTGGACCGGGCGACGGGAGTCCCGATGCTCGTGGTGGGCACGGCTCGACCCGAATTGCTCGAGCGCCGGCCCGGCTGGGGCGGGGGCAAGCGGAACGCGCTGACGACCTCGCTCTCGGCCCTGACCGACGAGGAGACGGCGCGTCTCCTCGCGCTGCTCCTCGACAAAACCGTACTGCCGGCGGAGAGTCAGGCCGCCCTGCTCACGAGGGCCGGCGGCAACCCCCTCTACGCCGAGCAGTACGCTCGCCTGTTCGCGGAACGGGGGGAGGACGCCGAGCTACAGCTTCCCGAGAACATCCAGGGCATCGTCGCCGCGCGGCTCGACAGCCTGGGTCCCGAGGAGAAAGCGCAGCTTCAGGACGCGTCGGTGCTCGGAAAGGTGTTCTGGTCAGGAGCGCTCGCGTCGGTTGGCGGGGTCGACCGGTTCGAGGTCGAGGAGCGGCTGCATGCTCTCGAACGAAAGGAATTCGTCAGCCGGGAACGGCGCTCGTCCGTCGCCGACGGAGAGGAATACTCGTTCAGCCACACGCTGATTCGCGACGTTGCCTACGCGCAGATCCCCCGACGCGCCCGGGCCGAGAAGCACCGGCTCGCGGCCGAATGGCTCGAGTCGCTTTCCCTCGATCGAGGCGAGGACCAGGCCGAGATGATCGCCCACCACTATCTGAGCGCGCTCGAGCTGGCCCACGCCGCGGGCCAAGCGAGGCCGGAGCTGGAGGAGCGGGCACGCGTTGCCTTCCGCGCGGCCGGCGATCGCGCGTCGCGGCTGCACGCGGTTGCCGCGGCGGCCCGGTTCTACGAGGCGGCGCTCGAGCTCTGGCCGCACGACGATCCGGAGCGGCCGGAACTGCTCCTTCGGTACGGCAGGACGCGCCACGACGACCCCAGCCTCGACGCGCGGATTCTCGAGGAGGCGCACGACGATCTGCTCGCCGAGGGGCATACGGGGGCTGCCGCCGAGGCGCAAGTCGTCCTCGCGAATGTTTGGTGGTCACGCGGCCGCCGAGAACGCGTGCTGGAGCACATGGATCGCGCAGTCCGGCTCGTCCGCTCCGAAAGCGATTCTTCGTCGAAGGCGTTCGTGCTGGCCAACGCCTCCCGATTCGCGATGCTCGCAGGGCAGAGCGAGCAGGCGATCGAGCTTGGCTCGGAGGCGTTGCGAATGGCCGAGGAACTGGGCCTCGAGGAGCTGCAGGCGGTCGCGCTGATGAAGATCGGCACGGCACGAGTCCAGGAGGGCGATCGCCGCGGGCTGGAAGAGCTCGAGCGGAGCTTCCAGATCGCCGAGGCGATCAACTCGCGAGCGCGCGTGGGAGCTGCACGAGCAGAGCCGCGCGTTGGCCGAGCGATTCGGCGTCGCGGCGGACATCCGCTGGGAGCGAGCTGAGCGAGCGGCCTACTGTTACTACAGGGCCCTCTGGGACGAGGGCCTCGGCTTTGCGGACGATTTTATCGCGGAGTCCGAGGCGGGCTCGCCCCACTACCTGGAGAGCATTTGCCGTGGCATGCGGGGCCGCGTCCGGCTGGCTCGCGGCGATGTGGGCGGCGGGCGCGAGGATGCGGCGAAAGCGCTCGAGCTCGCACGCCTGGCGGACGAGCCACAGGTACTCGGCCCCGCGATCTCGCTCCAGGCGTGGATACTCGCAGATCCGAGCCTGGATTCTGGGGCCGGCGCGCTGGTGAGCGAGCTCCTGGCACTGTGGAGCGAGGGACGTCTCACAGGACTGTCGGCGGCGCTCGATGTCGCCTGGACCGTTCGGGCGCTGGGTCGTGAGCCGGATCTCCTCGAGCTCCTCGATCGCAAGGGGACGCTCACACCGTGGTTCGAAGCAGCTCGGAGCGTGGCTTCGGGCGCTCTTCTCGAAGCCGCCGAGATCTGCGCGGAGATCGGCTCGCTTCCGGACGAGGCGTACGCACGGCTTCGTTCCGCCGAGCTCTTTGCGCAGACGGGTCGGCGACCGGAGGCGGAGGCTCAGCTCGAGCTTGCCCTCGCCTTTTACCGCTCGGTCGGAGCGACCGCATACACCCGCCAGGCGGAAGCGCTTCTGGCCGCTTCTGCGTAGGGGACGGGTTGGTGCTCGCGCGTGCCGGGTGACGCGCGCAGCCCAATACTGCACCGGGATCGGCAATCGAAAAGTGCACCACCCGCGGCGCCGCTGATCGCGTCCGCCTCGTCTTCGAGGCTCGCTTGGTCGGTGTTGTCGAGCGAGGGGTGCGGAGGTGCGGAGCGCG
>JBBRYK010000084.1:0-11790 GCA_038237665.1 Gaiellales bacterium
GGGGCGCCCCCCCCCCGGAAACTGGGTAGAGCGGCTCGACGAGTTCATCGGGCCAAAGGCCTGAGCCCCCTGACCGCGACGGAAGATGCCGGGAGAGGGATTCGAACCCTCACGCCCTTTCGGGCAGCGGATTTTGAGTCCGCCGAGTCTGCCGTTCCTCCATCCCGGCTCGGCGAAGCCGCGTCTGGCCCGCATGATAGCCCGGTGGAAGTCGGGGTCAGATCACGCATGACGGCTTGAAAACGGCGTCGCTTCCGGGAGATACTTCCCGTTCAGCGCAACGGCAGGGGTCATCGGGCGACGAAGGAGGAAGTGTGAGGAAGCGATTTTTGGTTGGGGTGGTGGCCGCGATCGGGGTGCTCTCCGTCGCGATGGTCGCCTACGGCAGCTCGGGCAAGTCGGGCGTGAGCCCGCTGCCCTCGTCGTCTTGCCCGGGCAAGCTGGTTCAGGGCGGCGGCAAGGCGCAGTTCATCATCGCCTCCGATCTGCCCCTGCAGGGTTCGAGCCGGACGCAGACGCTCGAAATGACCGAGGCGATCTCGTACCAGCTGCGACAGAACCACTACAAGGCGGGGAAGTACGTCGTCGGCTACCAGTCCTGCGACGACTCGACCGCTCAGGCCGGGAAGTGGGACTCCGGCAAGTGCTCGGCGAACGCCCAGAACTACGTCCGGAACAAGGACGTGATCCTGGTGGTCGGCACGTTCAACTCCGGCTGCGCGGAGATCGAGGTGCCGGTGGCGAACCGCGCCTCGCTCGGTTACGTCAGCCCCGCGAACACCTACGTGGGCTTGACGCACAGCGCGAAGGGCGTGACGTCGGCGGGTGAGCCGGGCAAGTACTACCCGACCGGAAAGCGCAACTACATCCGCGTTGTCGCGGCCGACGACTTCCAGGGGGCAGCGGATGCCCTGCTCTCCAAGAGCCTCGGTGCGACGAAGGCCTACATCCTGAACGACAAGGAGGCCTACGGGGCCGGCATCGCCGGCACGTTCCGCAACTCCGCCAAGAAACTCGGCTTCACGATCGTCGGCGACGAGGCGTGGGACCCGAAGGCTTCGGCCTATGAGGATCTGGCGACCAAGATCAAGAACAAGGGTGCGACGGTCGTCTTCCTCGGCGGTCTCGAGTGCGAGAACGGCGGCAAGCTGATCAAGGACCTTCGGGCCGGAATCGGCTCCGCGAAGATCATCGCGCCCGACGGGTTCAGCTCGTTCACCGACACGATCTCCCACGCCGGCTCGGCGTCGGAGGGCATGTACATCTCGATCGCCGGTCAGCCCAACACGAAGGTGACGAACGCCAAGGGTAAGGCGTTCATCAAGGGCTTCGGCAAGGTGATCGGCCGCGACCCGAACCCGTACTCGCTGTACGGCGCCGAGGCGACCCAGGTCGCCCTCACGGCTATCGGAGCGTCCAACGGGACGCGGGCGTCGGTGACGTCCAACCTGTTCAAGACGAAGGTGACAGGCGGGATCCTGGGCAGCTACGTGATCAACAAGAACGGCGACACGAACCTGGCCCCGATCTCGATCTACCTGGTCAAGGGCGCAAAGGCGACCTTCTTCAAGGTGATCGTCCCGCCGGCCAGCCTGGTGTGAGCTAGCAGAACGAGAAACACGCGACAGGAGCGGGGGAGGCAAGGCCTCCCCCGCTCGCTATAACAGGCGATCTTGGCGACCGAAGCTTCAGCGCAAAATCTGCAGGGCCGGCGTTGGTCGATGCCCAGCCCGGTCTCGATGCTCGGGCTCCTGCTCGTCCTCTCCGTCGTTCTGTGGCTGGCCGTGAACGCCGAGAAGACGCCGGCCGATTTCTTGCATGTCCTCCTGATCGGGATCACGAACGGGGCCGTCTACGGCCTCGTCGCGCTCGGCTACACGCTCGTCTACGGCATCCTCGAGCTGATCAACTTCGCCCACGGCGACGTGTTCATGCTCGGCGGCATGATCTCGGTCTCTTTCGCAAATCTCTTCGCGATCACGACGCATTCCGGGGTCGCCTTCTTCTTGCTCCTGGTGGCGATCCTCTTCCTCGCGATGGCGATCTGCGGCACGATCAACGTGACGATCGAACGGATCGCGTACCGGCCGTTACGCCACGCTCCGAGGCTTGCCCCCCTGATCACCGCGATCGCGATGTCGTTCATCCTCCAGAACATCGCCCTCGTCTGGAAGGGCCCGAACTACGTGACGCTGCCGTTCGACGCCCTCCCGCAGGGCGCGATCTTCCACGTCGGAGGCGCTCCATACCGCTGGGCCAGCCTGATCGTCGTCATCATCACGGTTCCCGTCCTGGTCACCCTGATCTGGTTCGTCCAGCAGACGAAGCAGGGGAAGGCAATGCGGGCCACGGCGCAGGACCGCGAGGCAGCTGCGATGCTCGGCATCAACGTCAACCGGACGATCTCGGTGACGTTCGCAATCGCGGGCGCGCTCGCCGGTGCAGCCGGCCTCCTCTACGCGTTCTACTTCACGTCCATCCGGTTCGACCAAGGGTTCCAGCTGGGGCTGATCGCGTTCACCGCCGCGGTGCTCGGCGGCATCGGCAACCTCGGGGGCGCCGTCCTCGGGGCTCTCCTGATCGGGCTGATCCAGTCCTTCAACAACGGGCTCAGCTGGCATTCGCCGGGCAGCTCCTGGACGCAGTCGATCGTCTTTTCGATCCTGATCCTGATCCTCGTCTTCCGGCCCGAGGGACTCCTCGGCGAGCGAACTCCCGAAGGCGCGTGACCACCGCTTCGCTCCGCCCGTCAGTCCAGCTTCGGAGCGTGGTCGACGCCTGGAGAGAGCTCAGCGAGCCCCAGCGCCGTCAGATCGTCGGCGCGATCGAGCTAATAGTCGTGATCGGGGCTTGGTTCCTCGACCATTCGCTTGCGGTAGGGCTGGCGGTCCTCTTCGCCGTCTCCTGGCTGCGGAAGCTTCCACCCTTCCCGTGGCGCCTGGCTGGACAGGTCGGGCTCGTGGCGGCGTTCGGGATCGCCAGCGTCTTCAACGACTCCTTGCGATCGGTCGCGCCCGCGCTTGCAGTCGGGTTCGCCATCTGGTGGATTCCGTTGTCGAAGCGGCTTGCCGAGAAGGAATCGGTGCCGCCGGCCGCCAGGCGAGGTCTCTTCGTTCCGTTGTCGAAGTTCGGTCTAGCGGCCGCGCTCCTCGCGGTCGCCGTGACCTTCCCGTACTACGCGGGCAAGATGTTCACGATCCCGGTCTTCGGGGTCTGGCCGGACGTCCACACGGGCGTGATCATGCTCGTCTTCATCATGATGGCCCTCGGCCTGAACGTTGTCGTTGGCTACGCGGGGCTGCTCGACCTCGGTTACGTCGCGTTCTACGCGATGGGCGCATACACAGTTGCCTGGTTCGCTTCGCTCCAGTTCGCCGGGCAGAAGGCGGACGGATCGCCGATCCACATCATCCACTTCGGCGCGGTTGGGATCGACCCGAAGCTCGGCGGGATTCACATCACGATCTGGATCCTGCTCGCCGCGGCCGGAATCTTCACCTCGATCATCGGCATCCTGATCGGTCTGCCGACGTTGCGGCTCCGCGGCGACTACCTCGCGATCGTCACCCTCGGTTTCGGAGAGATCATGCCCCAGGTCGCTCGGAACGGTGACAAGTTCTTCGGAACGAACTTCAACCTCACGAACGGGCCGAACGGAATTACTCCGATCGACTCGCCCGGCTTCGGCAACCGGCTGCACGACTGGACGGGCGGCTTCCTCCCCTCCAACTACCTCGCCTCACTGGACAGCGACCGCCTCTACTTCTGGACCGCGCTCATTCTCGTCCTGTTCACGGTCTTCTGCAGCTGGCGCCTCCGCGACTCGCGGCTCGGGCGGGCGTGGGTGGCCATCCGCGAGGACGAGACCGCGGCAGCGGCGATGGGCGTGCCGTTGATGCGTACCAAGACCTGGGCGTACGCGACGGGAGCGTTCTTCGGCGGGATTGCCGGCGCCTACTACGCCGCCTTCAAGAGCGCCACGTTTCCGCAGGACTTCTACCTCAACTTCTCGATCGCCATCTTGATCATGGTCATCCTCGGCGGGATGGGGAACATCTGGGGCGTCATCTTCGGCGGTGCGTTCCTCGCGTATCTCGACCAGGCGGGTCTTGCGAACACCGGTGCCTGGCTCAACGACCACATTCTTCCGTGCAACGCCAACGCGACCGCAACGGGGAAGGTGCTGAGCCACGGGTGCATCGACGTGCCCGCGCTCGAATACGGGATCTTCGGGGTGATCCTCTTAGCCGTCATGCTCTTCCGGCCCGAGGGGCTGATCCCCAGCTCTCGACGGAAGCTGGAGTTCCACGAGGGCGTCGCAGACGAACCGCTTTACGACGCACAGCACGGCGCACACGGAGGGGGTGCGTAGGTGCCGGACCACCTGCTCGTCGTCGAGCGGCTACGCAAGGAGTTCGGAGGCCTGATCGCGGTCGACGACGTCGACTTCACGGTCCCCCACGGCTCCATCGTCAGCTTGATCGGCCCCAACGGCGCCGGCAAGACGACGTTCTTCAACATGCTCACAGGCGTCTACAAACCGACCTCAGGTCGCGTTGTCTTCGACGGTGCGGATGTGACGGCGAAGCCGCCGCACGCGATCACGAAGCGCGGGATCGGCCGGACGTTCCAGAACATCCGCCTCTTCAAGGAGATGACCGCGCGCGAAAACGTGCTCGTGGGCATGCATACTCATCTGAAGGGCGGGATCGTGCCGAGCATCCTCCGGACCCCGCGGGTGAAGAAGGAGGAGAAGGAGGCGCACGACCGGGCACTGGAACTCCTGAAGTTCTGTGCGCTCGAGGGGCGCGAGGAGCAAATCGCCTCGAACCTCTCCTACGGCGACCAGCGGAGGCTGGAGGTCGCCCGGGCGCTCGCGACGCGCCCGCAGCTCCTGCTTCTGGACGAGCCGACGGCCGGTATGAACCCGCAGGAGACGGCAGACTTCACCGCGTTCGTCGATGTGCTCCGCGACCGGCAGCGGGTCACGGTGCTGCTGATCGAGCACGATATGCGGGTGGTGATGGGCGTCTCCGACCGTGTGACCGTGCTCGACTACGGCGAAAAGATCTCCGAGGGAACGCCGAAGGAAGTGCAGCACGACCCGCGCGTGATCGAGGCGTATCTCGGCAGCGGGGCGCTGGCATCGTGACGGCGGCCCCCACGGCACCGGTGGAAAACGTTCTCGAGCTCGAGGACGTCCACACGTATTACGGCTCGATCCACGCGCTGAAGGGGATCTCCCTCAACGTCCGCGCCGGCGAGATCGTGACGCTGCTCGGATCCAACGGCGCGGGGAAGTCGACGACGCTCCGCTCGATCAACGGGCTCAACCGGCCGCGGAAGGGCAAGATCCGCTTCCAGGGCGAGGACATCACTTCCGCGCAGCCGCACACGATCGTCAAGCGCGGCATCGCACAGTCGCCGGAGGGGCGGCGCCTCTTCCCGCGGATGACCGTCCTCGAGAACCTCGAGATGGGCGGCTTCCAGCGCACGGACCGGGCGGCGATGAAGGATGACCTCGAGCGCGTCTTCACACTTTTCCCGCGTCTCGCCGAGCGGCGCACGCAGAAGGCGGGGACGATGTCGGGCGGCGAGCAGCAGATGTGCGCGATCGGACGGGCGCTGATGGCGCGACCCAAGCTGCTGATGCTCGACGAGCCGTCGATGGGCCTCGCTCCGATCTTCGTCGAGAAGATCTTCGAGATCGTCGTCGAGATCAACAAGCAGGGCACGCCGATCCTGCTCGTCGAGCAGAACGCCCTGATGGCGCTCGACGTCGCGAAGCGGGGGTACGTCCTCGAGACGGGCCGCATCGCCCTGGCCGACGACGCGCAGAAGCTCCGCCAGAACGAGGAGGTCCGCAAGACCTACCTCGGCGAGACTTGAGACGGTCTCGAGGCGGCCGTCGCCGCCCCGAGACCTCGAGGCTTGGCCTAGAAGATGACGCCCGGCAGGCGGTCGAACGCGATCGCCGCGGTCGAGGCACGTAGCAGGCTGAACAGCGCAGAGAAGGCCGCAGTGGTCGGCGGACCCGCCTGAGTGCGAACGACCTTGAGCGCGTCACCCGCGCCCGCGTCGCTGATCGGCACCTGCGGGCCGAAGAACGCCTTGGCGATGTTCGGCGTGTTGGGCCCGATCTGGTCGATCGTCCAGAAGATCCCCTGGACCGCGTCGGCGGTGATCGCGAGCCCGCAGATACCGAACACGAGCGCCGAGGCTCCGATCCCCGTCGCCTCGTCGACCTGTTTCTTGAGCGCCGTGATCGTCTTGGCCTGAGCGGCCGACTTCTTCTCGAGCGCCTTGATCCGGGCATCCAGCTGAGCAGGCGTCGGCCCGGCGGCAAGCGCAGCAGAAGGGACGACCAACACGAACGCAGCGGCTGCGAGGGCGAGTGCCCGCCTCATCGGGTCCTCCTTGTCGTGGGGACGGAAGCGTAAATGCGGTCCCGGCTAGTTGCCGCCACCGCCGACGCGAAGCGGGAAATAGGGCGGCGAGAGCAGGAAGCCAACCCGCGGGGGGCTGTCCGCACGCCCGTGCGCCATCGCCAGCGCCGCTCCGATCCCGTGGGTTGGGACGAAGCCGAGCTGGCGAGCCGCCGTCGCGTCGCGGCAGCCGGCGATGAGGACCGCCCCGAGTCGAGCGAGCGCGGGTGCGCACGCCGCCCAGTCCGCGAACGGCAGCCGGGGGTGACACGTCTGGCCCGCCCGGTACGCCTCGAGCGCGCGCTGGTCGTGCGCGGCGGCGTCCTCGGCGCGCGCGAGCTCCTCCGCGTCACGGCCGGCTCTGGTCGCCTGGAAGAACGCACGGTACGGATGCTGGGTTGGATGCGCGAACGCGCGATGAAAGCGGTGGACGAGGATGGCCGTTCCACCGTCGGCGATCGGAAACGAATCGCGCCAGAGCCTCAGTGCCAGCCCGAGTCCGAGAAAGGCGGCGAGAACGGGGTTCGGCCGCTCCCGCGGCAGATGCGGCGTGGTTCGCGGGATGCCGATGCAGATCGCGTCGAGCGGCTCGTCGAGCAGGGCAGACCGAGCTTCGACGACCCTGATGAGTGCCTCGGCATGAGCGACGGACGGCGGGCCGCCAAACGCGGCCTCGGCCGAGATCTCGAGCGGAAGCGTTCGCAGCACGCGCGCGCGCACGGCGCCCGGCAGAACACCGAAGACGCGCCGGAAGCGAGACCGGGCCACGCGCTCCACCGCGTCCGGGGCGTACGGGTAGCCGCGCAGCGCACCGCCGAGCACCGGCAGGTTCAGCGTCAGCGACACGCCGATGGTCGGAATCCGTCCGGCCAGGAGCCGCTCGACGGCGACGCCGAGGTTCCAGGCGGCCGAGCCCGCAGTCTCGACGAGCGAAGGCGTCCGCGACGCGCGCAGCGCCTCAGGCCCACCGGCGCTCAAGAGGGCGGCGGGGCCGCCGTGCTGGACGGTTTCGGCCGCCGTGACGACGACCACGATGTCCGTGTCGACCAGGCGGCGATTGAGCCGCAGCGGCGTGCCGTCCAGCTCCCCGACGAGTACCAGCTCAGGATCCTCGGCGTCGTGCACCTCGACCTCGCCGCGGAACCGGCGTGCGAACTCCGGCTCGACAAGGGCCTCGAGGTCGCGCTGGGCGAGGCGGCGCTGCAGGCCGCCGGCGACGAGGATCGTCTGGCGCTCCATCGGCACACCGGCCCGGACGAGCTCGTCGACCGCCGCCGCCAGGGCAGCACGCCGCGGGTCGTCGGCCGATCCCGGGATCGGCAGTGCCGGCGGCTCGACGACGATCGTCGCCCTGCCGCCCCGCGTGGCTAGAGCATCCAGCGGGTCCCCGGCCAGAGGAAAGCGGAGGGCGTCGCGCACGGCCGCGGCGATGTCCGTGATCGGCTCGCCCGGCGGCGGCGGCCGTAGGACGACGGCGTCGTCGGGCGCATTGACGACGGCCAGCCGGGTGCCGGACAGAAGCGGGACCCGCTGCACTAAGGGATCGAGCGGTAGAGGCGAAGGAACGAGGTGCGGAAGCCGCGCCTGGGCCAGAAGCGCGACGAGAGCAGGTTTGTCACACGCCAGTCCGTGATCATCGTGGGATACCCGGCCCCGGCGGCCCAGGCAAAACTGGCATCGGTGAGCGCACTCCCGATGCCCGAGCCCCGGAACTCCGGCAGCGTCACGGCGAAGCCGAGGTGGCACGCGTGGTCCGGTCGCGCGGGACCCCGATGCTCGCTCGACATCTCCGCCGGCACGAGCGCCCAGCAGGCGACGGGCCGGCCGTCGAAGGAGCCGATCAGGACCGTCTCCTCGTCTCCTGCCAGCGTCTTCAGCCACTCCTCGCGCGACTCCTCTCGCGCGTACTCTCCCGCGCTTCCGAAGACCGGCGATTTGCGCTGGTGGTCGGGTAGGGCGAGGTCGAGGTCGATCAGCTCCTCGAGCTCATCGGCGTGCGGCCCGCGGATCTCGAAGCCTTCGGGTACGGAAACCTCGACCGCGGGCGGCACCTCACGGATCCCGGGCGCGTGCTGCTTGCCGAACGACAGGCGTGACCAGGCGTCGACGAGCTCTGCTTCCGAGGCCGGGACGACCACCGAATGCCGCGGACGCCCCTGGTCCACCCAGCGGGCCGCCGCGAGCCCGTACAGGTCGCGGACGTCCTCGGCCTCGTTGACGGCGTGCCCGGACGCTTCGATCCACGTGTTCTCTCCCCACATCGGGTTCGGACGCGGTGCGCCGATCAGATAGCCCACGATCTGCCCGCCCCGTGCTGCGACGGCGCCGGATGCGTGCTCGGAGCTCCACGCCGCCGCGAGCTCCTCACGGGCTCCGGCGAGGTCTTCGTAGACCGCCGAAAGGAGCGGTTCCGAAGCGCGATGACGCGCATGCCGCTCAGCGAGGAGACGCGCGGCATCGTCCAGATGCTCTTCGGCGAAGGGGAGAATCTCGAGCCGGGCCACGGGACGTAGACTCGCAAAACGTGTCGCCCAAGACGCTGACAGGAGCCGAGCTGCAGCTCGACGACGGCCCCGCGCGGGACGCCGAGCTCTTCCTCGTCGACGGAAACAACCTCGCCTACCGGGCCTTTTACGCGCTGCCGGAGGAGCTGGCGACGAGCGAGGGATTCGCGACGAACGCTCTCCTCGGCTTCACGAACATGCTCTTCAAGCTGCTCGCGGACTACCGCCCCAAGGGCGTGGCCGTCGCCTGGGACACCCGACCGGTGCACCGGACGGCGATCTCGCAGGAGTACAAGGCCGAGCGGCGGCCGATGCCCGACCTGCTGCGCGAGCAGTTCCCGCACTTCCGTCCGATCGTGGAGGCCTTCGGCTACCGCAATCTCGAATTCGAGGGTTGGGAGGCGGACGACGTGATCGCCACGCTGGCAACGCGTGCCGACGAGGCCGGGATCAAGACCGTCGTCGTCTCGACCGACCGCGATGCCTTCCAGCTCGTGACCGAGAACGTCGCGCTGATGATGACGCCGCGTGGGGTGGCCGACGTCCACGTGTACACCCCCGAACGTGTCGAGGCGCGGTACGGCATCCGTCCCGAGCAGATTCCGGACTTGATCGGGCTCAAGGGCGACACCTCCGACAACATCCCCGGTGTCCCGGGGATCGGCGACAAGACAGGCGGCCAGCTGATCGCCCAGTACGGTTCGCTCGAGGGGGTGATCGAGCACGTGGGCGAGCTCTCGCCCGCGCGCGCGAAGAACATCAGCGAGCACGCCGAGCAGGCTCGGGCCTCGAAGGAGCTCGCAACCATGCGGCGGGACCTGGAGCTCCACTGCGACCCCGCCGAGCTCGTGCTCGATCCGCCCGACCGCTCCGAGCTGAAGGAGATCTTCCGCCGCTTCGAGTTCCGCGGGCTGCTGAGCCGGCTCGACACGCTCGACGAGGCGCTGCCGGCGGCAGACGTCCCGCGCGCGCCGGGCGCTCCCATGCCCTGGCGCGAGGGCGAGCTCGAGAAGCCGAACGGGCGCGTTGCCGTCGCGGTCGACGGCGACCGAATGGCCGTCGCCCGTGCGGGCGAGCCCGTCCTCGTCTCGGCTCTGCAGCTCGAGAAGCTCCGCGACGCGGAGGTCGTCGCCCACGACTTCAAGGCGCTGCCGCGGCTGACGATGACGCCCGCCGAGGACACGCTGATCGCCGCGTACCTGATCGAGCCGGGCCGGGCGCTGTACGAGCTCGACGATCTCGCGGCCGAGTACGGGGTCGAGGTCGAGCCTGACCCGGCGACCGATGAGGAGACGGCCAGGCTTGTGCGCTCGGCGGCGGTCCCGCTGCAGCTCGCGCCGCTGATGGTCGAGCGGCTGCGCGAGCGGGGAAGCGAGGAGCTCTACCGCTCGATCGAGCTTCCGCTCACGGCCGTGCTCGCGGCGATGGAGGACGCCGGCGTCAAGATCGACGCCTACCGGATGGGCGAGATCACCGCCCGCCTTGCCGAACGGGTCGAGGAGCTCGAGGCGAAGGCGCACGAGCTCGCGGGTGAGGAGTTCATGCTCGGCTCGACCCAGCAGGTCGCGCGGATCCTCTTCGAAAAGCTCCAGCTGACCCCGGGCCGCAAGGGAAAGACCGGCTATTCGACCGACACGCGGGTGCTGCGCACGATCCGCTCCGAGCACCCGATCGTCGAGGTGATCGAGGAATGGCGCGAGTACTCGAAGCTCCTGAACACCTACCTCGGGCCGCTTCCCTCGTTGCTCTCCGAGGCCGACGGGCGGCTGCACACGACGTTCAACCAGGCGGTTGCGGCGACCGGCAGGCTCTCGACCTCGAACCCGAACCTCCAGGCGATCCCGATCCGGACCGACCTCGGACGCGAGATCCGCTCGGCCTTCATCGCCGAGGCCGGCCACAAGCTCCTGTCGGCGGACTACTCGCAGGTGGAGCTCCGGATCCTTGCGCACGTCTCCGGCGAGCCGAAGCTGCGCGAGGCCTTCGCCCGCAACGAGGACATCCACACCGCCACGGCCGCCGAGGTGCTCGGCAAGGATCCGGCCACCCTGACGAAGGACGAGCGCAACGTTGCCAAGATGGTCAACTTCGGGATCATCTACGGCATCTCGTCGTTCGGGCTCTCGGAGAACCTCGAGATCCCGCGCGACCAGGCGCAGGAGTACATCGACACGTACCTGGCGCGGTTCCCGATGGTGCAGGACTTCATCCAGCGCACGATCGAGCAGGCCACGCGCGACGGCTACGTGACGACGCTCCTGGGACGCCGTCGTCCGGTGCCCGAGATCCGGGCTTCGAACCGTCAGACGCGGTCGCTCGGCGAGCGGCTCGCGGTGAACTCGGTCATGCAGGGAACGGCGGCCGACATCATCAAGGTGGCGATGATCGGCATCCACGACCGCCTCCGGACGGAGGGCCGGTCGGCCCGGCTCGTCCTCCAGGTGCACGACGAGCTGCTGCTCGAGGTGCCCGAAGCGGAGGTCAGCGCGGTCAAGGAGCTCGTGCGCGCCGAGATGGTCGGGGCCTATCCGCTCGACCCGCCGCTCGCCGTCGACATCGGTGTCGGCGACGACTGGAACGAGGCCAAGTAGCCCGCGGCTTCAGCCCTTCAAAAATCCGGGCAAGCACAGTAGGGTCCGGCGCGACAGGTCTGGAGTAGGCCTGTCTCTGCGGCAGGCGTCGAGGAGGGGGTTCAACGGTGAGTCGTTCTTTCCGCATGTTCTGCATCGCGGCCGTGGCGGTTACGGCCGGAATACTCGCCGGTTCCGCGCCGGCGGTCTCGTCGGGCGTCGTCCTCAGCATCCACGACATCCAGGGCGCGGCGCACATCTCGCCGCTGAACGCCCAAAGCGTCTCGACGA
>JBBRYK010000085.1:0-11277 GCA_038237665.1 Gaiellales bacterium
GCACGAAGTCCGGGATCAGGTCGAACGGCATTGCGAGGTACGGGATCAGCGCAGCGACGAGGAGCTTGTGTCACCTCGGCAGGCGCTTGTCCCGAAGAAGCCGGGAAAACAGCACGACGCAGTCAGGGATGAACCCTGCGATCGCGCGGGCGTCCTCGCGTTTACCGGCGAGGATGAAAGCGACGATGACGGTTAAATAGAGGCCAAGCGGGATGCCGACCGCGTAGTACGCCCAGTTCGGCATTGGGGAACGACGGTAGCGGCTATTACGCCAAGCTCAGCAGCTGTCGCAGCAGCTTTCGCGCGAAGTGAGGCCGCAGTCGGCTCTTTCCGTCAAACCTTCGTCAGAGTCTGGCGAAACGGGTTGCCCCTACCAGGGTCAGCACCAAAGCCACCCGAGGAAGAGATCGCGCAGCCCGCCGAGTCCAAAAGGGTTGCGTCTTTGGGGGAGCTGCAACCAACGATCGGGCGGGCGTCCGGGCGCTTGGGCCTCCAACATCCGGCGCAGACCCCGTCTGTTGCCGTTTGTGTCCTCAGGCCGCAACCGGGGCAGCGCGTTCGCTCCCGCGTTAAGCGCCGTCTTCGACGCCTCTGAGCCTCCGGTTCCATCTGTCGCCTGGGATTTGAACCCACGGAGCGCCTTGCGGCGCTCAACCAAGCCGATTCGGCCGTCTAGTGCGGTCTCTCAGAACGTTTGACCGGAAACCCGGCCGGTCGCGCATTCGCCAGACGGCGCAGCCACACGGGATCGGCGCGACCGGCAGCGCCTGGCAGTTTCGGGTGCAAGGTTACGAGAGGCCGCACTAGGTGTATAGGGCACAGGCTCTCCGAGCGCCTCAGAGACGAGCCTTTCGAGATCGGCGCTCGCGTAGCTTCGCGTGCCGCCGCAAGCTCCTCCGGCGGAAGCTCGGTCTCCAGACGCCCGGGCTTGAGGGCCGGGCCGAACCTGCACCTGTTCGACGTAGACTCGGCGCGTGCTGACTTGCCCTCAGTGCGGCAAGGAGAATCCGGACGGCTTCCAGTTCTGCGGCTTCTGCACAGCGCCGCTAATCGAGACGCCACCGGCCCGCGAGCAGCGCAAGGTCGTCACCGTGCTCTTCTGCGACCTCACCGGCTCGACCGAGCTGGGAGAGGTGCTAGCACGCCAGAGCGAGACGCAAGAAGCAATCCGGCTTGCCGAAGAGGCGATCCAGCTCACCGAAGTCACCGATTACCTCAACCTCCGTGCCGACTGTAACCTCAGCCTCTCCGAAGTGCTGCGGCAGTTTGGACGCGTCGGCGTCGCCATCTCCGCCGCCGAAAAGGCTCACCGTCCCTACGACCAGAAGGGCAATATCGTCTCGGCGGCACGGGTCCGTACCCTGATCGAGGACTGGCGGCAGAGCGCGCCCCCTCTCGGGTAGGCGTACGAACAGCGTGTCCGGGTTTGATCGATCGCTATGACCCCCAAACGTTCAACACGTACGCCCCTTCGAGCGCGGCCGCAGAGCTCCCGACCTGAAGTGCGCGCCAGTTGTGCGCCAGTGCGCGCTTCTATCAGGCGGTTTCAGGCGGCTCCTAGCGGCGACCGAACCAGGCCGTTTGAGCGCCCGGAGAGTGCCTTGGAAACGGCGTGGTTAAGCCAGGAACGGCCTGGCTGAGCGGCGGGGGTGGGATTTGAACCCACGGAGCACCTTACGGCGCTCAACGGTTTTCAAGACCGCCCCGTTCGACCGCTCCGGCACCCCGCCGCGGCCCAGCCTAGCCTCCGGGCAAAAGGCAGAGCCAGCGAAGGCCCAAGCGGACACATCCCCCAGGGACGTGTCCGAGGCAGTGTCTCTCAGTCATGCCCCGAGCTGGCATGTCCCGGTTGGCCGGGTCAGCCCGGCTCGGCCGGCGGGGCGGGCGGAGGTGAAGGCGGCGGCACCGGGGCCGGTGGCTCCTCCTCGGCCGGTGGCGGCGCCTTCTCGGCGGCGGCCCGGGCCTTCTCTTCGCGCTCCTGGTCCTTGAGTGTGTCCTCGAGCCGGTGGAGCTTGCGCTTGTGGAGTCGTCCCGAGATCAGGACGTACTCGAGCAGCACGACCGTCAGGACGGCGACGATTGCACCGGCCAGCGCGCCGCCGCGGAAGCCGGGCGCTTCGACGTCGAGCGTGCGGTCGCCGGCATGGGCGGCGTTGCCGGTGCCGAGCACGATGCCGAGCGTGAAGAGGTTCGGCAGGGCGAGAACGATCGCGGCCCCCAGCCCCAACGCCCAGGCCTTCCAGGGACGTCGCCGGCGGAACGTGCGCCAGAGGACGAGGAGCGGCAGGCCTGTAAAGATGAACCCGTAGAAAAGCCCGACGATGATGCCCGCGGCGATCGAGCCGTGCACCTGGTTGCCGATCGCATGGGCCCACCAGCGCGGAATGAACACGGCGCCGAGGAAGCCGGCAAGGATCAGGACGCCCGCGATTGCGAGCACGCCGAGCGCCCGCTTCGCCCACAGCCGAAACCGGCTCTCGCGGAGTCTCTCGGTCACCCCGTCAGTATTTCACCGCGCTCGGCGCGCGGCCGCCAAAAATTGGTGCGCTTAGAGCCGTCCCGGGGCGCCGAACTCCACGAGCACCGGCGGAATTGCGACCGACCCGCTGTCTTCCTGAAAGTTCTCGAGGGCGGCCAGGAGCGCCCGCGCGGTCACGGCGGTGCCGTTCAGCGTGTGGACGAGCTCCGGTCTTCCGTCACGGCGGAAGCGGATCTCCAGACGGCGCGACTGGAAGTCGGTCGTGTTCGAGGCCGAGGTGATCTCGCGGTACTTGCCCTGTGCGGGGAACCAGGCCTCGACGTCGTACTTCTTCGCCGCCGACGCACCCAGGTCGCCGGCGGCGACGTTCACCACCCGGTACGGGATGCCGAGCTCGGAGACGAGCTCCTCCTCGATCGCCAGCAGGCGGTCGTGCCATTCCTGCGACTCCTCGGGCCGGGAGAAGACGAACATCTCGATCTTGTCGAACTGGTGGACGCGGAGCATGCCCCGCTGGTCCTTGCCCGCCGCGCCCGCCTCGCGGCGAAAGTTCGTCGAGTAGCCGGCGTAACGGAGCGGCAGCTCGTCCTCTTCGAGGATCTCCTCCATGTGCATTCCGGCCAGCGCGACCTCCGACGTGCCGGTCAGGTACAGGTCGTCCCGTTCGACGTAGTAGAGGTTGACGTCGTCGGTGGGCAGGAATCCCGTCCCGTACATGGCCTGCTCGCGCACCAGAACGGGTGGCAACACCGGCACGAAGCCCCTCGCCACGAGCCGGTCGAGCGCCCAGCGGTAGAGCGCGAGCTCGAGCAGCGCGAAATCGCCCTTCCGGTAGGCGAACCGCGATCCCGCGACCCGAGCCCCTCGCTCCATGTCGATGCCGTCGCCGGCGAGCTCGAGATGGTCGAGCGGGTCGAAGCCGAAGTCGCGCGGCTCGCCGACCCGACGAATCTCCTCCGCGTCCTCCTCGGAAAAGCCGTCCGGCGCGGAAGGATCGGGCGGGTTCGGCACGAGGTCCCACCACTGCTGCCGCTCCCGCTCGGCGGCCGCGAGCTCCTCCTCGACCCGCTGGAGCTCGCCCTTGACGCGATTGAGCTCCTCGAGCTGCTCCGGGGTGGGCTTACCGGCGACCTTTCTTTTCGCACGAAGTTCGCTCGCCCGCGTCTCCAGCTCCCGCCAGCGTCCGTCGGCGGTCAGCAGCTTGTCGAAGACCTCCTCGCCGCCCTTGCGGGCGAGCGCAGCCCGGAACGTGTCCGGGTTCGCCCTGGCTGCGCGCAGGTCGATCATCCTCGGGAGTCTAGAAACGCCTCGATCACCTGGGCGACGCCTTCCTCTCGCACGTCCGGGCAGACGAAGTCGGCCGCCGCCAGCACGCGTTCGTGCGCATTTGCGACCGCAACGCCGTACCCGGCCCGTTCGACCAGCTCGATGTCGTTCTCGCCGTCGCCGAAGGCGACGGTTCTCGCGGGCGAGAAACCGAGGCGCCGGGCGAGGAATTCCAGGCCGGCCGCCTTGGTCACCCCGGGGGCGGCAAGCTCGAGAAAGTAGGGCAGCGACTTGGAGATGTACAGGCGGCCGTCGAAATGCGCCTTCAGGCGGAGCTTCAGGCCGTCCAGCTCCTCGGGGTCCCCGATCACCACCAGCTTCGTCGGCGGCCGGTCGAGCCAATCGAGCAGCGGCCCGACCGGGTGCAGCTCCAGGTGCTGGAAATCGGCGTAGTGGCGAGCCTCCGGTGTGACCTCCGCGACGTAGAGCTCATCGTCGACGTAGCAGTTGAGGCCGTAGCCTTCTTCCTCCACGGCTGCGATCGCCTCGCGCGCGAGCTCCAGCTGGATCGGCTCGTGGCGGAGCCAGCGCCCGGTGGCCGGCTCGGCCACGACTGCGCCCTGGTAGCAGATCACCGGATCCTCCAGGCCTGCCTCGAGCGCATAGGGCAGGGCAGCCTGGAACATACGACCGGTGACGATGATCACGTGGATTCCGGCCGCCCGGGCCGCAGCGAGCGCAGCGCGCGTCCTGGGACGCAGCACGGCGTCCTCCGCGATCAGCGTCCGGTCGAGGTCGCACGCGAACGTCGCGACCTCGCGCGGGAAGTCCGCAGGAAGCTCTATTTGACCGACTTGATGAACGCGACGAGCGACTGCGCGTCGCTCTGCGAGACCTGGCCGGGTTTGATCACAGCGCTCATGACCCCGGGCTGATATCCGGCGGCGATCTGCTTGTCAGGATCGGTGATCGACTCCAGCAAGTACTGGTCGTCGGCCTTCACCGTGGTGCCGTCTGCGAGCTTCACCTGTGAGCCGTACAGGCCCTTGAAGGTCGGCCCGGCGCTCTTCGTGCCGTCGAGTGTGTGGCAGCCCTGGCAACCGAGCGACGTGTACAGCTTCTTCCCGTCGGCGGCGTTGCCGCCGCCGCCGGTCGGGAGCGTGCCGACGACGGTCTTGGCCGTCGGTGCCACGATGCTTCCCGATCCGCAGGCGGCAGCACCGAACAGAAGACCCAGAGCGAGCAGAACCGGGGCCGCGCGGCGCATCGGGCGCGAGTCTAGACGAGCAGCCGGGGAGGCGCGGTCACAGACCCGCCGCCATCCCCAAAGCACGCCGTACGACACGGCTCCCGCGGCGGCGATGTCGGCGGGCGAGTCGTTGACGAGCAGGGAGACGATGACGCCGGCGATGAGGGCGTCACCGGCCGGAAAACGCGGGCCGCGAGTTGCCAGCCAGATCAGAGCCGACACCGAGACCGCGAAGACGATCGCCGCGGTCCAGGAGGACCAGAGGAAGGAAGCGGAGATGTGGATCCGGTGGGCGAACTCGCCGGCAAGCGCGCCGGGGCCCCGCTGAACCGTCCGCGTGACATGGCTCGAGCCGCCGGTGGCGGCATCCAGGCCGACCCCGGCGAGGCCCGCTCCGAGGGTTGCGGCGACGAGTGCGGCGATCCGAAGAGGCGTCAGGCGCAGGCCGGCAAGCCGAACGCCGAGAACGAGGAACGCGGCCAGGAGCACGATCGTCCCGCCGCCGTCGGCGCCGGCCCGGCTCCAACCGTCCGTGACCAGCGCCAGCAGCGCAACTGCCGGCAGCCAGCGCAGGCCCGCGAGGCTCGCGGCGACGAGGGCGACGCTCAGCAGGACCCCGGACGTCATGTTCGTGATTCCGTAGAAGCGGCCGCCGCCGTCCGGGTGCGGCCCGATCGCCGCGAGCGAGACGACCGAGGGCCAGCCGACGAGCGCGACCAGATACGCGACGATCCAGGCGGCGAACGCGGGGAGGAGGAGGCGAGGCGACGCGGCCAGCACGAGCGCGCCGCCCGCGGTCAGCAACGCCAGCAAGAGCAGGGTCTGCCAGGGGGAGGTGACCCCGATCGCGGAGACGAACACGGCCGCCGCAGCCGCTCCGGGCGCTGCGAGCACGCCCGCTCTGGAGAGATAGGGCGAGCCGAGCGCCAGACCGATCAGGGCCGCGGCGAGCGTGATTGCGACAAGGATCACCGTCGCCGGCGTGCGGGCGGAACGGGCGTCCGAGAGCCTCCGGTCGAGCCGGGCGAGCGTTGCCGCCGGACGGGCGTCGGGACGTGACCGGATTAGCGGCTGCCTCCCCGTGTCGAGTGCAACCGCGGTGGGGGCCACGTCGGCGATCGAGACGAGCCCCGGAATCCGGGTCGAGCGCGAAGTGAGCAGCCCGTGGTAGTCGCCGCCGACGATCGCGATCGGGTACCGGACCGTGTTCGGATGCCGTCCCGGCGGCGGCAGGGCCACATAGATCGTGAGCTCGGCCGGGTGCTTGCCGAGTCGGATCAGCGGCTTCCCGGACGGCACGCCGCCGAGGTCGGAGGTGACGACCTTGCCGCGGACGAGCGACGCGAGCGCCGAGCGTCGACTGACCGTCTGGCCGGAGCCGGGGACGAACAGGCCGACGGCGCCTGCGGCCGCATGTTCAGCCGGCGCGAAACGGGGCACGACCAGAACGGACACCGTGGGAGGCGTCGAAGCAGTCGCCAACCCCGCCGTCACCCAGAGGCCGACGGCTACCATCAAG
Organism: Gaiellales bacterium; assembly: GCA_038237665.1. Classification (GTDB taxonomy): domain Bacteria; phylum Actinomycetota; class Thermoleophilia; order Gaiellales; family Gaiellaceae; genus JBBRYK01. The sequence goes on from JBBRYK010000085.1 coordinate 6,514, forward strand.
ATGAGTTTTCTCGCCCTCAAGGAAGGTCGATTTTCAATGAAACGCAAGGCTTACGGACGCGACACAGGTCTTTCGCTGCGGATGCTCGGGACGAGCTTCGCGCTCGGCGCTCTCTACGTTGTCTTCGCGGTCGTCCTCTTCCAGGTCCTGAACGTGGGGCTCGTCCCGATGCTCGTGATCGTGGTCGGGATCGCGCTCTTCCAGTACTACACGTCCGACAAGCTCGCGCTGGCCGCGTCCGGCGCCAAGGTCGTGACGCGAGAACAAGCACCGGAGCTTCACGACATGGTGGAGCGGCTGTGCGCCATGGCCGATCTGCCCAAGCCGAAGATCGCCGTGATCCAGTCGGACGTGCCGAACGCGTTCGCGACGGGCCGTAGCCCGAAGCACGCTGCGGTTGCCGTTACGACCGGCCTCTGGGAGCGTCTGGAGCCGCGAGAGGTCGAGGGAGTGCTCGCGCACGAGCTGTCGCACATCGCCAATCGCGACGTGCTGATCATGACCGTGGCGAGCTTCTTCGCGATGCTCGCCGCGATGCTGACTCGCTTCATGCTCTACGCAGGCATGTGGGGCGGCGGGCGGAGCCGGGACAACAACGGGCCACCCATCTGGCTGATCGTGATGCTCGTGTCCATGGTCACCTATGCCTTGAGCTTCATCCTGATCCGAATGATCTCGCGCTACCGCGAGTACGCCGCCGACCGCGGATCGGCGCTGATCACGGGCGCGCCGGAGTACCTGATGAGCGCCCTCCAGAAGATCGCCGGGACGATCACCCAGATCCCGCAGCGCGACCTTCGCGAGGTCGCCGGGATGAACGCGTTCTTCATCGTGCCGACGAACTGGCGCTCGGCCACGGCCGAGCTCCTTGCGACGCACCCGCCGCTCGAGAAGCGCCTGGCTGCGCTCGCCGAGATCGCGCGCTCGATGGGCAAGGCCGTCTAGCCCGCGTTGGGCCTGACCGACCTGCTCTTCGGACGCAAGAAGCTCAAGGGGCCCGCGCAGGACCGGCTGTTCGCGCTGGCGACCGCGGGGGTCACCCTCGAAACCGAGCTCGGCCTGCGCCCCGTGGCAGCCGGGGTCTGCTTCAAGCCGCTCTCGGCGACGGAGTTCGTTCGGGCCGAGAACGAGCTTCAGGAGCTGCTGGAAAAGGTTGCGGTCGACAACGGGACGAAGGTCGAGCGCTCGACGGACTCGTTCGGCTACGAGTGGCTGGTGCTCCGCGACAAGCAGCTCGAGGACCTCGTGACCGGGGTGCACGCGATCGGAGAAGAGCTGACCGCGCGCGGGTTCGGCGCGCAGCTGCTCGCCGCCGTCTTCCGCTTCGACGGTCAGGAGCATCCCGTCTACTGGATCTACGGCTACAAGCGCGGAGCGTTCTGGCCCTTCGTCCCGACCGGCAAGGACCAGGAGCGGGACAACCCCAAGGAGCTCGAGCTAAAGGCGAAGCTCGAGCACGAGCTCCCGATCGAGCCGGACATCACCCGCTGGTTCGCGGTGTTCGACGCCCCGCTGTGACACTTCCGTAACGGGGTCAGACCCCGTTACCGAAGTGTCACGGAAGGCGCGCGGCTTTCGCCTCGCTTGACCGGGAACAAGCGCGCCTAGCCGGCGGGCTCTTCGCTCTTCTGCTCGGCGGCCGTGATCTCCTTCTGCTGGTCGCCCGACCCGACCTCGGCCTTCAGCTTCGCAAGGTCGGCGTCGACCTGGCTTTGCGAGGCGAGCTGCGCCAGTTCGCGGTCGAGCTCCGTCTGCCCGCCCGAGGAGAAGTCCTCCAGCGCCCCGGATTGGACGAGCTCGTCGATCGCGCCCGCGCGCGCCTGCATCTGCTCGGTCTTGTCGCGTGCACGCTGGATCGCCAGGCCGGTGTCGGCCATCTGCGTGCCGATTCCGGTCGCCGCCTCACCGATGCGCACCTGCGCCTCGGCGGCCGAATACTGGGCCTTGATCACTTCCTTCTCGGAGCGGAAGGCCTCGATCTTGGCCTGGAGCGCCTTCTCGCTCGAAACCAGCTTCTCCTGCTGCTGTCCGAGGCCCTGGATCTGGTCATCGAGCCCCTGGAGCTGCTGCTGGACGGCGGACTTGCGCTCGAGGGCCTGGCGCGCAAGATCCTCGCGGCCCGCGCCCAAAGCCTGCCGCGCCTGCGTCTCGAGCTTGACGACGCTCTGCTCCAGCTGGCTGGTCTGCAACTCGAGCCGCTTCTTCGCCGTGACGACGTCCGCGACGCCGCGCTTGACGTTCTGGAGCAGCTGCAGCTGCTGCTCGTAGGAGTAGTCGAGCGTCTCCGTCGGGTTCTCGGCACGGTCGAGCAGCTTCGAAAACTTCGCCTTGATGATCGTTGCAAACCGGGACATGAGGCCCATTTCTTCTCCTTCGAGGGGTGGGCCGTTAGCGTACCCGGGGAATGATCGTCCTGAGGAGCATGGACCCGGGTTGGCTGTCGAACGCCTACCTCGTCTACGACGAGCCGGGCGGCACCGCAGTCTTCGTCGACAGCGGCGCACCGCTGGCGCCGCTGCTCGACCATGTCGAGCGCGATCGGCTCACGCCGACCCACGTCTTGCGCACCCACGCGCACGCTGATCATGTCGCGCACGAGGACGAACTCGGGCTCCCCGTCGTCACCGGTCCGCTCGAGATGGGCGGCCTGCGAATCGAGGCCATTCCCACACCGGGGCACTCCGACGACATGGTCTGCTTCGTCGTCAACGACGAGGCGGTGTTCTCGGGGGACACCCTCTTCAGAGATGCAGTCGGCGGCGGCGACTTCGAGGCGATCAAGCATGCGGTCATGGACGTCTACATGGCGATGCCGCACGAACGGCGCGTCTTCCCCGGGCACACGGAGGAGACGACGATCGGCCGCGAGTTGGAGGAAAACCCGTTCGTCGTCGTCTGGCGCGGCACGGCGCCGGAGGGCACGGAGCGCTGTCGCGTCGGCGGTCAGGACGCGACGCTGATCGTCTGGTCGCCCGACTACGACGGCAAGGGAAAGGCCTGGGTGCGCTTCGACGACGGCCGCGACGCGATCGTCGGGGGCTCGAGGGTGGAGCGTTGATTCTTCCCGAGGCCATCGAGCACTACGCGGAGGAGCACACGACGCCCGCGACGGAACTACTCGCGCGCCTCGCCGCCGAGACCAAGGCCACCCTGGAGTGCCCCCAGATGCTGACCGGCCCGGTGGAGGGCCGGCTCCTCGAATTCCTCGTCTTCGCTGTCGGCGCTCGCCGAATCCTCGAGCTCGGCACGTACAGCGGCTACTCGTCGATCTTTATGGCCGGCGCGCTTCCGCCGGGCGGGAGGATCGACACCTGCGAGGTGGGGCAGCGGCACGCCGAGGTGGCGCGGCGATACATCGAGGAGGCCGGCTACGCGGATCGGATCACCGTCCACCTCGGGCCGGCGCTCGACACGATCGGGCGGCTCGAAGGGACTTTCGACTTCGTCTTCATCGACGCCGACAAGCCAAGTTATGTCTCCTACTACGAAGCGCTTCTGCCCCGGCTTTCACCTGGCGGTCTGATCGCAGCCGACAACACGCTGCAGGGCGGTCGAGTAATCGAGCCCGACGACTCCAACCAGACTCAAGGGATCGTTGCCTTCAACGAGCACGTCCGGAACGACCCGAGGTCGATCTCCGTCATGCTCACCGTGCGCGACGGGATCACGCTGATCCGGCAAGCCGCATAGCTTGGTCTCCGTCCGGCGCGCGGAGTCCGACGACGATCTGCGCGACGTGATCGCTGTGCGCTACGCCGTCCACCCGGAGGCGCAGTCGACCCTCGAGGGCCTGCGCCATCACCTGGCCAACTGGGCCGGACTGGCCTACTTCGTGGCGGACGTCGGCGGGCGGCCGGTCGGTTGCGGTCTGTGCGGGCCGTTTCCCGGCTCCGAGGGCGATGCGTTCGTGAACGCCGACGTCAGCGTGCTCGCCGAGGACCGGAGGCGCGGCTTCGGTTCCGCGCTTGCGCGGGCCGTCTCGGAGCAGGCCCGTTCGCTCGGCAAGGAGGGTCTGACGGTCGAGGCCCGCGAGGATACGCCCGAGGCGTCCGAATACCTCGAGAAGCGCGGGTTCGTCGAGGTGGAGCGCCAGAAGGCGCTTGCGCTCGAGTTGGAGGGACTCGAGCTACCCAGAGCCGCCCGATGAGGTAGTCATCGTGACGCGGGCCGACCGCCCCGACCTCGAGCGCGGCATGTACGAGGTCGGCGTCGAGGCGGGGCGCGATATCCCGGGCCTGGACTCGGAGCACGACTCCACGTTCGAGCAATGGCGCGCGTTCGAGATCGAGCGGCCGAGCCGCTCGGCAGAGCGGACTTTCATCGCGCTCGCCGGCGAGGAGGTTGTCGGCTACGCGTCCCTCGAGCGGTAGGCGGCGTGGGCTCGCACGGCTTGACCGCCGTCGCGCGAGCCTGGCGCCGACGCGGCATCGGGCGCGCCCTGAAGTTGAGCCAACTGCACGCCGCTCAACGGGAAGGCCTGACGAGGGTCCTGACCGAGAGCGAGGAGACGAACGAGCCGATGCGCCGGCTGAACGAGTCGCTCGGCTTCCGCCCGATCCCGGGGATGATCGTGTACCGCGGCCCCCTCCTCGACCACTAGATGTCTGATCGGAAATTGGCGCTTCGCCGCCGGTGGTCCTGACCAAGCAGGGCACCGCGGCCGTTCGTCGTTCATAACGGAGTTACGGGCGACGAGCGGACGTGCTGATCCTGCGCCGCGTCAGGGCCGGCGGCGGCAACCGGGAATTTCCGATCAGGCATCTA
>JBBRYK010000086.1:0-11231 GCA_038237665.1 Gaiellales bacterium
AGGTCTCGTGCCGGACGAGGACGGGCGTGATCTCCGGATGCTCGTAGAGGTCGTTGTAGAGGAGCTCGGGATTGCCGGGCAGGCCGAAGACGAGCTCGACGCCCTCCGCCGCGAGCCCCTCGCAGACCGCCGCCCAGGGTCTACGCCGCGACACCGCACCACTCCACCACGCACAGAGCCAGCGCCTTCGCCGCCGTGCTGATCTCGCCAACGTCGATGCTCTCGTCCCGGGAGTGCGCGAGCCGCACGTCGCCCGGGCCGAAGATGACGGTCGGGATGCCGGCGTCCTCGAGGAACGAGCCGTCCGAGGCGGCGCCGAAGTTGACCGGGTGCTGCGGGCTCGGCGGCGGCAGCGCGGCTCCCGTGGCCTGCTCGCGGCTGCGGGCCATCGTCTGCACGATCGGGTGCTCCCACGGCGTGTCCATCGGGGGCCAGTTGTTCACCCACTCGAAGCGCGGCGGATGCTCCCTGAGCCAGGGATCGAGCCTGCAGCCGTCCAGCACGAAGGCCTCGATCTCGCGGGCGACCTCGTCCGCGGCCTGCTGCGGCGGGTACCAGATCGAGTACGAGATCTCGGCCCGGTTGGCGAAGTAGAAGGGGATCGGGATCCCGGGATCGGCGTGGAAGACGCCGGGCAGGATCGTGAAGAAGCCCGGCCAGAAGTACGGGTGCGTCTTCGTCAAGCCCCACTGCTGCTCGAGCTCCTGGAGCCAGGAGACGATCTTGATGCCCTTCTCGAGCGCGTTGACGCCGATCGCGTCGCCGGGCCCGCCCGGCCGGATCGCGAGCGGCCTGTTCCCGCAGTGCGTGCTCTTGCCCTCGACGGTGATCCGCAGGTACCAGTTGCCCGGTGCGATCGGCGAGACCGTCAGAGGATTCGGGAACGAGGTCGGCTCGGTGACGATCGCCGCGTCGGCCCGAAATCCGGCGCGGATGCACGCGCTCGTCCCGAGCTCGTGCTCCATCATCTCCTCGCCGACCACGGAGTGGAGCTGAAGCTCGCCGAGGAGCTGCACGCCTTCGTCGGCGAGCGCCTGCGCGACGATCCACATCCCGACGTCCGAGCCCTTCATGTCGGTCGACCCGATTCCGAACAGCCGGCCGTCGCGCAGCTGCGGGTTCCAGGGACTCCCGTTCGACCAGTTCTCGGGGTCGACGGGCGGCACGGTGTCGACATGGCCGTTCAGGATCAGCGAGCGGCCGCCGCCCTCCCCCCGCCGCACGCCCACGAGGTTCTTCCGTTCCGCGTCCTCGGCCACCCAGTGGGTCTCGAGGCCGGCCTGCTCGTAGCGCTCGCCCAGCACCTCGTTGCAGCGGGTCTCACCGCCGATCACGGCGGCGCGTTCCACGCCGGTGAAGTTGGGGTTCGTGCTGTCGATCGAGACCAGCTCCTGGAGGAGGGCGATGCCGGCCGGAAGGAGCGCGTCGATTCGCGCGAACAGCCGATCCTTCACCGGCGCGGTCACAGGGGCTCCGGCCGGCCGCTCTCGAGCGAGCGGTTCACGGCGAGCGAGACGAGGAGGGCGTCCCGGGCTTGCTCGCCCGTCCCCTGCTCGGGCTGCCGGCTCTGCTCGACGCACTCGACGAAGTACGCGAGCTCGGGGCCCCAGGGATCGGCACTCTCGACCTCGACCGTGCGCGGCTCGCCGCCGGCCGGGTAGAGGCGCAAGCCACGAGCAGAGGAGGAGGCTCCGATGTTCCCCTCGCCCTCGACCGGGGCGGCGCTGAACGCGTACTCGGCGACGCCGCGCTCGCAGAGGACGCGGACGTTGCTGGAGAACGGGTAGGACGTCGGCATCGCCATGCTCGCCTCGGCGAGTCCCGCGGCGCCGTCGTACTCGACGAGCGCGACGACGTGGTCCGGTTGCGGCGCCTGCGCGTACACGCGGCGCGGCGTCCCGAGCAGGGCGTTCAGCTGGTCGAGGTCGTGGATCATGAGGTCGACGGGGACCCCGCCCGACTGGGCGCTGTCGGCCATCCAGTCGTTCCAGTCCGCCGGCGGGGAAAGCCGGTGCGTCGAGACGGCGACCGGGCGCCCTAGCTCCCGCGCGGCCATCCGCCTCTGGAGCTCGACGTACTCCGGCCAGAAGCGCAGCACGAGCCCGACCATGAACACGCGGCCGCTTCGCTCCGCGGCGGCGACGATCGCGTCGGCGTCCTCCTTCGTGAGCGCGATGGGCTTCTCCAGGAACACGTGCTTGCCGGCGGCGAGAGCCCGCTCCGCAGCTTCGCGGTGCATGAGGGTGGGCAGGCAGATGTCGACCGCGTCCACGTCCGGGTCGGCGATCGCGGCGTCGAGATCGGTCGAGACCACTGCGCCCACGGGGTCGGCCGCCCTGGCTGCACGCTCGGGTGTGCGCGAGGCGACCGTCTTGACTCGCACCCTGTCGCGAAGCGCTGCGTAGTTGGAGGCGTGCGCGGCGCCCATGAAGCCTCCTCCGAGGATCGCGATCGTGATCATCGGTTCGCCTCCAGGAAGTCGAGGTTGAGCTTGTTGAACTGATCCGGGATCTCCCAGAACGGGGCGTGTCCCATCTCCGGCCAGACGTGGAGCACCGACCCGCGGATCCGCTCGTGCAGCGCGCGCGAATGGGTCGGGGGAGTCAGGATGTCGCGCTCGCCGACCGTGATCAGCGTCGGCGCCGCGATGCCGGCGACGGCCTCGAGGGCGTCGTAGCCCACGCAGGCCTCCGCCTGGTCGCAGAACGCGTCGACGCTCTGCGGAAACGGGTCGGCCTCGGCGAGCCGCTCGAGCTCGGCGAACGCCTCCGGGTGCTCCTCGAAGTAGCGCGGGGTGAAGACCCAGAGCCAGATCTGCCGCGCGAGCTCGCGCATGCCGGCCGCCCGGGCGATCGCCTGCCAGCTGCGGATGAGTGCCGTCACGTGCCGGTCGGGGCGCCACCAGGGGCAGTGGAGCACGAGCGAGCGCACGAGCTGCGGGTGCCGGACGCCCAGATGCTGCGCGATGAGGCCGCCCATCGACGCGCCGACGACGTGCGCGCGCTCGATGCGGAGCGAGCGGGCGAGCCCTGCCGCGACGTCGGCGAACAGCGCCGGCGTGTACGGCCCCCGCGGCCCCTCCGTCTGTCCGGCGCCGGGGTTGTCGAAGACGACGACGCGGAAGGCCGGCCGGAGCGCCTCGGTCAGGAGCGACCACGCGGTGTGGTCGGCCCCGAGCCCGGCGACGAGCAGGACGGGCTCGCCGGACCCGTGCTCCTCGTAATAGACCCGCCGGTCGTCGAGCTCAGCGAACGGCACCGCGCCGCCCCCGGGTCCGGAGGTAGCGGGCTTCGAGCCGATCGTGGACGTCCTCGAGGTCGCGCGCGAAATTGACGACCGCGCGGCTACACCACCCGAGAAACTCCTCGCCCTGTTCGGCCGTCGACTCGCTCGGCGTGCCCCAGACCCCGCCACCGTCCTCGAGGAGCGCCCAGAACGATCCCGGCGTGGCGAGAAAGAGCGGGTCGAGCAGCGCGAGCGCGCTCGTTCGGAGCTCCGGGAACTCGGGCGTGAAGTCCCTGACCCGCTCCATGTCGCAGAGCTTCTCGTCGATCGCGAGCACGATCGAGGTCTCGCCGACGTTCGCGTGGATGCCGGCGCTTCCGGACAGGTACTTCTCGGCTTCCTCCGGCGCCAGCCCGGCCCAGTAGGGAAAGGGGTAGACGCGTGCGCTCTCCGGCAGATCGTCGTGGAAGCGAGCGACCGCGAACTCGAGCGCGTGCGAGTTGCAGTAGTGGCCGTTCAGGAGGACGACCCGCCGGAAGCCGACGTCTGTGAGCGAGAGGCAGACGTCGCGGACGAGGTCGAGGAAGGTGTCCAGCCGGACGTGCACCAGCCCGTGCGCGCCGCGATGGTCGTGGGCGATCCCGAACGGGATCGGGGGGCCGACGAGCGCCTTCAGCTCGGGCGCTGCGCGCTTGGCGACCTCGGTCGGGATGTAGACGTCGGTCCAGAGCGGCCCGTGGTCGCCGTGGTCCTCGGTCGAGCCGACGGGCACGATCACCATCCCGCCGCCCCCGTCCAGGTACTCCCGCACCTGGAGGTTGGTCATCTCGGGCAGGAAGATCGAGCCGGCCACCGTCGCCCTACGCGAGGCCGAGCCCACGCAGATGGACGTACGAGCTGCGCATCGCCTCGTCGACGTCGGCGAGCGAAGGCCACGGCTCGCCCTGGAACTCGATCTCCACCGAGTAGGGGCCCGTGTATCCCCCGTCGCGAAGGATCTCGAGCACGCGCGCGAAATCGACGGTTCCCGATCCGATCGCCGGGAAGTCCCAGTTGTCCTTGCCGCCCGTCGTGTCTTTGAGGTGGACGTGAGCGAGGTACGGCGTGATCTTGCGGACGTCGTCGACCGCTCTCTCGCCGGAGTAGAACTCGACGTTCGCGGTGTCGTAGTTGACTCGTATCGACTCGCGGCCGATCTTGTCCAGCAGCGGGATCGTCACGTCGCTCGAGGCCATGATGTCGCCGTGGATCTCGAGCGCGACGACGACCCCGGTGGCCTCGGCTGCGTCGGCGAGCTCGCCGACGTTCGCGAGGAAGGCCGACTCGCTCTCGTCCGCACTCTCGTGCCCACCGACGGCGGTGTTGACGATCGGGATGCCGAAGTCGGCTGCCCAGCGGATGCCCTTGATGCCGTGCTCGAGCCCCTCGCGGGTCGTGAGGTCGGAATGGGCGCTCAGGCTGACCGGCGTCAGCCCGTGCTGCTCGAGCGCGCCGCGAACGATGCTCGGGTCGGCGTCCAAGTCGACGTGCTCCGTCCAGCCCGGCACGGAGGAGAGCTCGACGTGCTCGTACCCGGCCGCGGCGATGCCGGCGAGGGCCTCATCCAGGCTGTAGGTGTGGTACGTGTTGGTGTGACCGGCGAGCGGGTTCGCCACTGGCACCTCCAGAGTGGCTGAGGCGCCGCGCTCGCTCGACGCGGCGCCTCAGCGGTCAGCGTGGACTAGAGCGGGTAGCCGGCAGGAACCTTCGTGTTCTTGAAGATGTCGTTCAGCTTGAACGCCTTCGCCTGCCGCCTTGCCGTCGCGACATCCGCTTTTGCATTTGCCGCCCGGACGAGGTCATTCGTTACGACCTCGGTCAGGGCGAGGTGCTTCTTCGTCTGGCCAAGCTTCGCGATCGCGCTGAGGTAACGGTTCCACGAGGCGGCGTCGTGCCATCCGTAGAGGTGCGGGGCCTTCCGGTGGAAGACGCTGTAGCCGCTGGCGAGCTGCATCATCGACTCGACGGCGACCTGCGCAGGGATCAGCTTCTGGAGCACCGGCCGCGCGTCATACGTGATCTGCGCGGCTGCACGCGGGTTCGCCTTCGCGAACTCGGAGCCGAAGACGGATCCAGCCAGGAGCCGCGTGTAGACGTCCCTCTTCTTGGGGTCCGAAAGCTCGTCCTTGCGGATGACATACGAGTTCGAAGGGCCCTTCGAGCCCCACTGCGTGCCCACGAGGAACTTGAGCGCGAACGCCGAGCCGAACGTCGATGACTGCCCGACGAGCTGGGCTCGCAGTCCCTCCCAGACAAGCCCGGCATCGGCCTGCCCGAGGGCGACGGCCTGGACCCATTGCGGGCCGAACTCGCGGTACTTGACGCTCTTCGGGTCGATGCCCACCTCGGCCAGCATCGGGTCGACGATCGACCGCCAGCCGATCGTGAAGAGGGCGATCGTCTTGCCGGCGAGCTGCTTCGGGCTCTTTATCTTGCTCTTCCCCGGCAGGACGAAGTCGAAGACCTGCGCCGGGTACTGCTCCCAAATCGAGATGACGGGGATGCCGGCATCGATCGAGGACGTGAGGACGCCGGGCGACGGGTAGCCCATGTCGACCTGATGGGACGCCACCGACGGCAGGTTGCCGGAAGCATCTCCGGGGCTGAGGCTCACGTCGAGGCCCAATTTGCGGAAGTACCCCAGCTTGATTGGCACCCACAAGTTGAAGTCGTCCATGACGTCGAGCGTGCCGCGCGGCCCGATCCACTTCACCTTTGTGAGCCCCGCGCCAAGCGCGGGCTCGATCTCGAGCATGCCGAGCCCAGCTAGTCCCAGGCCGATCCCTGCGGTCTTCTTGACGAAGCCGCGCCGCGTCAGGCCCTTCTCGCCAAGCTCCTCGGCGAGGATGTTCTCGTCCATCTGTTGCCTCCCTTTCCCCCGTTGACTATGACTCCCAACTCGCCCACCGCCTGCCGATCAAGTAAAACGTGACGTAGATCGAAACTCCCAGTGCCGCGATGATCAGGATTACGGCGCCGAAGTTCGCCATCCTGATCAGTGACGAGAAGAAGATGAGTTGGTGCCCAAGACCTCCCTGGTCGCTCGCGGATACCATCTCACCCCCGATTGCCGTCAGCAAGCCGAAGATCGAACCGACCATGTAGCCGACGATGATCATCGGCAGCGCCAGTGGGAAGCGGATCTTGCGGAAAATCTGGAACGTGCTCGCCCCGTAGGAGCGCGCGAGCGCTATCTTCGGGAGATCCGTCCGCCTGAAACCGGTTGCGGCGTTGATCAGCACCATTGGCCCAGACGCGAGCGCAACCGCGACGACGATCGGCCAGATACTGAAGCTCTTGATCACGCCGATGCGCAGGAACGGGACGAGCGCGAGCATCGGCGTGGTGACGAGCACGATGATGTACGGAGCGACGATCTTCTCGACGAACGGCTTCTGCGTGATCACCGCCGCGAGTATGAGGCCGAGCGTCGATCCGATCGCGAGTCCGATCAGGAACTCCTGCAAGGTCACCCAGAGGTGGTGGCCGTAGAGGAGCCAGAAGTCACTGACGAACAGCGCCTTGATGACCGAGATCGGCTTCGGGAAGACGAAGTCCGGAGTGTCCGTGATCCGGAGGATCCCTTCCGTCCCGAAGAAGACGGCGGCGGCCGCGGAGACGATCGCGCCGATCTCGAGCGCGCTTTTCGCGGTCTGGATCGACGTCATCGCCGACCAGTCGAGCGGCCCGTGCTCGTGAGGCACACCCGGCTCGTCGAAGCTCGGGATCTCGTCGCGCAGCTCGGTCGGGATCTCTGCCACTACTCCACCTCCACTGCGTGCGACGGCTTGCCGCCGGTCTCGACCGTGCGCTTGATGTCCTGGATCAGCTCGATGAACTCCGGCTCGAACGTCATCTCGATGGTGCGTGGTCGCGGCAAGCCGATGTCGTAGATCCGGGCGAGCCGGCCGGGACGGGGTGTCATCACGACGACCCGGTCGGCGAGGAAGATGGCCTCACTGATGTTGTGGGTGACGAACACAATGGTCTGTCCCGACTCGGTCCAGAGTCGCAGTAGGAGCAGGTTCATCTCGTCGCGTGTGAAGGCGTCGAGGGCGCCGAAGGGTTCGTCCATCAGCAGCACCTCGGGCTCCTGAGCCAGCGCGCGGACGATCGACGCGCGTTGCTGCATTCCGCCGGACAGCTCCCGCGGAAACGCCTTGTCGAAGCCCACGAGACCGGTTTCTTGCAGCAAACGCTCGACCCGGTCCGAGGGCACAGGCTTCTTCTTGATCTCGAACGGCAACTCGATGTTCTGGCGCAGGTTGCGCCAGGGCAGGAGGTTCGCCTCCTGGAAGATCATCCCGATCTCGGCCGGCCGCGGCCCGTTGACCGGCTGACCGGAAAGGCGGATCTCGCCACGCGTCAGCGCATGCAGGCCCGACATCGCCCAGAGCAGAGTCGTCTTGCCGCAGCCGCTTGGTCCGAGGATGCAGACGAGCTCGCCCTCACGCACGTCGAGCGAGAAGTCCTCGAGCGCGTGCACGCCGCCGCTCTTCGTCTCGTAGATCTTGATCGCACCGTGGACGGTGATCTTCGTACCGTTCGCGCTCGGCTCGAAGCTCAAAACCAGCCCTCCTCGTCGGGGTTCGCATACTGCATGAACTCGACGACCGCGCCCCCGAACTCGACGAAAGCCACGGTCATGAAGCCGTCGCCGACTTCGAACGGCTCGGCCAGCACCGTGTGCCCCTCGACCGACCGGCGGACATCTGCGACACGGTAGGCGATGTGCGGCTCTGTCCGCAGCGGCCCGGTCACCTGGCTGTCGTGCTCGAAGCGAAGGAACTCGACGTTGTACGGGTGCGCCCGCGGGCTCGTCACCCAGACCCGGGTCGCCTCCACCCAGCTCTCGCCCTCCTGCTTTCGGTCGGTGATCAGGCCGACGTGGTCGAACTGCCTGCGATCGAGCTGGTTGGGAGGAGCCGAGGGTTGCAAGCCGGTAGGGAGGGTTTCTAACATCGGCTCCCGCGCTCGTCCACTCACGCTCACGGGCGATCTGGGTCGTCGACATGAGCTCGAATACGCTGACCAGATGAGAATCCTCGCCGTAGGCGCCCATCCCGACGACCTGGAGATCCTCTGCGGCGGCACGCTCGCGCGCTACGTCGCCGAGGGGAACGAGGTCGTGATGTGCCACGCGGCGAAGGGCGACCGCGGCAGCTTCGTCCATACGTCCGAGGAGCTGGCCCGCATCCGTTCTGGCGAGGCGAGGCGCGCGGCCGAGATCGCCGGAGCCGAGCATGCGACGATCGGGCTCCACGACGCCGAGGTCAACGCCGCAGACCCCGCGCAGCAGCGTCTCGTCGTCGACCTCGTCCGCGAGGCGCGCCCCGACCTGATCATCACCCACCACCCGGGCGACTACATGGGCGATCACAACGAGATCTCGAAGCTCGTCTTCGAGTGCAGCTTCTACGCCACCCTCCCGCTCTACGAGACGGCGAAGCCGCCGCACGCGCTCGTCACGCCGATCTACTTCATGGAGACCGTGATGGGCCTCGGCTTCGCGCCGACCGAGTTCGTCGACGTATCGGAGCAGATCGAGACGAAGACGGCGATGCTCGAGGCACACGAGAGTCAGGTGACCTGGCTGCGCGACCACGACGGCGTCGACATCGTCGAGCAGATGAGGACGAGCACGCGCTACCGCGGCCAGCAGTGCGGCGTCGCCTACGCGGAGGGCTTCGTGCCCTGTCTGACCTGGCCTCGCGGCTCGACCCGCCGCCTACTTCCCTGAAGGAGGAACCGTTGGCGACCCAGACGGCGTTCACGTACGACCTTGCGAAGTTCATTTCCTTCCAGGACCGAGAGGCCTGCGAGCGCGTGCGCAGGATCACGCGTCAGGAGCTCGACCGGCACCCGAATCCCGACTTCCGCATTCGCGTCGTCGACGAACCGAGGGACTTCTACCGGCAGTTCGCCGAGGATTTCGTCGGGCGCATCCGGAGCGCGCGAGACGAGGGCCGACACTTCGTCGCCATCCTCCCGGTCGGCCCGATGCCGCAGTACGCGATCGCGGCCCGGCTCATCAACCAGGAAGGGCTGTCGCTCGCTCATCTGCACACGTTCAACATGGACGAGTACGCGAACGAGGACGGGGTGACCGCGCCGGCCTCGTGGCCTGGCTCCTTCCAGCGCGCGATGCAGGAGCACTTCTTCGCGGCGCTCGACGCCGAGCTCCGCCCGCCCGACACTCAGATTCACTATCCGACGACGGAGGCCATCGGCGACTACAGCGAGCGGATCGACGCGCTGGGGGGTGCGGACGTCTGCTACGGCGGGATCGGCTGGTGCGGGCACATCGCCTTCTGGGAAGCTCATCTGGGCGCCGAGTTCGACGGCGACCTCGAGGCCTACAAGGCGGCCGGGGCACGCCTCGTGGAGCTCCATCCGATGACGATCATGCAGAACGCACTCCATTCCTTCGGCGGCGACTGGTCGTGGGTGCCGCCGGCAGCGAACACGATCGGTCCGCGTGAAATCCTCGGTGCCAAGCACCGCAGCTTCTGGCTCGACGGGGACCTCGGCGGCGGCGTCTCGTGGCAGCGCTTCATAGCGCGTCTGGTCGCGCACGGCCCCGTGTCGGAGTTCGTGCCCGGCTCAATTCTTCAGACCGCGCGGACCGACTACACGATCCTCGGCGGCGTCGCCGACGACGTCGAGATCCACATGGCCTAGCCGTCGACTCAGCGACGGAGCGGCGCAGGAGTCGAACCTACCTAGCTTGGGGGCTGCCAGACCTCACCCGTTTTGAGGTCAGTGTCTCCGGTCTCTCACCCGGCGTCGAGTACGACGTCCGCTTCTGGCACCGCTCGCCCGCCCCGGCGGAACTCCTTGAGATGCGCGTCGATCTCCGGGCTGCCTCCGCGCCTGGCCGGCTGGCTGCTCTCTCCCTTCTTGCGGCATCGCTGGCCATCGCTGACGGGCAGGCAAGCAGAGCCGCGCTCGTCCTCTCGTTCGTGATCGCGACAGCGGCACGGCTCTAATGCCGAAGCTGACAGACGAAGCGATCAAGAATGACCCGGCTGTGCTGGCTCATCTCTGCCGTGGCCGACCATCCGGACGATGCTCGCGCCGCGAGGACGCGCCGTGTGCGCGACGCCGGCGATCTCCGCCTCGTACTCGAGAAGGGCGCGGATCGCCCGCGGCTGCTCCCGGATCTCGGCCAGGAAGCGCTCCCCGGCGTCGGGAAGCACCACCGCGTAAGCCTCAGCAGACGACAAGGGCCTCGCCCCCGACGAGGACGCAGTCGATCTCGAGGTTGTCGTCGAGGACGATCACGTCTGCGAGGCCCCCGACCTCGATGCGGCCGACCTCGGAGTTGCCGACGACCCTGGCCGGTACCACCGTCGCTGCCTCGACCGCCTTCGGCAGCGGTACGCCGAGAGCGTGCAAGTTGCGGACGGCCGCGACCATCGTCAGCGCGCTGCCGGCTAGGACGCCGTCCGGCCCTCTCGCGACGCCGTTGCGCGTCTCGACCTCGAGCCCGCCGAGGCTGTACGAGCCGTCGCTCACACCGGCGCCGGCCACGAACGCCTGCTCCGCCCTGCGGCGCGGCTGCAGCAGCCAGTCCGGGAAGTACGAGCCCTCGCGCAGCTTCGGCACCCCGAGCTCGATCGAGCCGACCCTGGTGTCCCAGTCGCGCTCCCGGTAGCCGTTCCTGCGGTTGACCCGCTCCAGGCTCCGCTCGCCGTAGCCAGCGCCGCAGATCGCGTCAGCCTCGGCGCCCATCAGCGCCTCCGCCATCTCCTTGACCATCGCCCGCGGCAGATCCGGGCTCGCCTGCACGAGCTGCTTGCGCAACCAGTCCGTGACGTCCATCGTGTGCTCGACCACCGTGCTCCTCCTCGCGCTTGTCTTCGACAGGACTTCGCGAGGATGACGCGGTGGTCAGCTATCACCCGGACCCGCGGCCGTCGCTCCGCGCTCGCCTACGGCTCGCGCTCCACGACAGCCGCGGAAGA
>JBBRYK010000087.1:0-11192 GCA_038237665.1 Gaiellales bacterium
CACGATGAAGCGGATCGTGGGCTACCTGAAGAAGACCTCGCCGCACATGGTCGACCGCGTCTCGCGCTATCGCGACAAGGAGTCACTGTTCGAGCGGCACGGAGTCGAGGAGGAGATCCGCTCGACGCTGTCCCGGCGCGTCGATCTTCCGTCCGGCGGCTACCTCGTCTTCGACTACGCGGAGGCGTTCACCGTGATCGACGTGAACACGGGCCGTTTCGTCGGCTCCCGCTCCAAGACGTCGGGCGCACGGCTCGAGGACACGATCACGAAGAACAACCTGGAGGCGGTCAAGGAGGTCGTGCGCCAGCTGAGGCTCCGCGACATCGGCGGGATCATCGTCATCGACTTCATCGACATGGCCAATCCGAAGAACCGCGAACTCGTCGAGGAGGCGCTCAAGGCGGAGCTCGAGCGCGACCGGACGAAGACGTACGTCGTGGAGATCTCGCCGCTCGGGCTGGTCGAGATGACGCGTCAAAACGTGACAGACGGGCCGCGCGAGATCCTCACCAAGAAGTGCCCGACCTGCGGTGGCGACGGCATCGTCCTCTCGGAGGCCTCGGCTGCGGTCGAGATCGAGCGGCGGCTGCGCACGCTCGCCGCCGCGTCGCCGCGTACGCCGGCGTTCAAGGTCGAGCTCAACTCCCGCGTCGCGGCGCTACTCATCGGCGCGGCTGCGGAGCGGCTGATCGAGATCGAGGAACAGACGCGGCGGCGCTTCCTGCTCGTCGGCAAGGAGGACGTCCACCTCGACCACTTCCTCGTGCTGGAGCAGGGCAAGCTGGCTTCGCTCCAGCCGGAAACACCGCTCGAGGAGGGCGCGGAGGTCGAGGTCAAGCTCCTCGAGGTCGGGCTCTACGATCCGACTGCCGGCGCCGGCACGGTCAACGGAGTGACGGTCGTCGTCGGCCGGGCTGCCGCGCTGGTCGGAAAGAAGGTCAAGGCCCGGCTAGCGCGCGTCATCGACGGGACGGCGTACGCCGCGCTCAGCTCGGACGCCCAAGTCGCGGAAACCCCGATCACGGCCGAAGGCGAGGCGGAAAAGCCGACCCGGGCGCCGCGGCCTCGCAAGGCCACGGAGTCTCCCGCGGCGGAAGCCGAGCCCGAGATCGACGCTGATGCCGAGCCCGAGATCGAGGCCGAGGCCGAGGCCGAGACCGAGACCGAGCGGAAGCCCGCGGCCAGGCAGACGCCAAAACCGAGATCGAGGCCGAAGGCGGCGCCCAGGCCGAAGGCCGAGCCCAAGCGCGAGCTCGTTCCGGAAGCCGAGGCTGAAGGCGAGGCGGAGGCGGCCGAGGAGGCTGCGGCGGAGGGCGCGCCCGAGGAGGCAGGGGTGGAGAGGCCGAAAAAGCGAACGCGCCGCGGCTCACGGGGCGGGCGCGGCCGGAAGAAGAAGCCTGCCGCCGCGCCAGGCGCGTCCGGAGAGACCTCGGCGGAGGCCGTGGTCGAGCCGGCAGCCGAGCCGCCAGTCGAAGCGGCAGCCGAGCGCAAGGAGGACGGCGCCGCCCCCAGGATTCACGTGCCGCCGTCGGATCTCGGGCGTGAGCCCGAGCCGGACGTGGTCGCAGCCGACGGAACGGCAGCCGAGGGCGCTGCGCCGGCCACGCCGAAGAAACGGACGAGGCGGGGCTCCCGGGGCGGCCGGAACCGGCGCCGCAAGCCCGCAGCCGCCGCGGCAGAGACGACGAAGCCCGACGAGTAGATCCTCGCTACACTTTCCCACTCGCGGGCCCGCGCCCGCGATTTCCCTGCTATGGCAACCAGTTACGCGATCATCTCGGTGGGCGGCAAGCAGTACCGCGTTCGCGAAGGCGAGCGCTTGCTCGTCGACCGCCAGGGCACCGATGAGGGCAAGACGTTCCAGCCGAACGTGCTGCTCGTGGGGGGCAACGGCTCGACGGAGCTCGCACCGAAGGACGTAACCGTGACCGCCCGGGTCGTGGGCCATGTCCTCGGCGAGAAGATTCGGATCGGGAAGTACCGCCCCAAGAGCGGCTACCGACGGCACAACGGCTTCCGGAGCCGCCTCTCGCAGATCGAGATCGAGTCGATCGGGGCGAAGAAGACCGCGAAAGCGGCTGCCAAGAACGAGGCCGAGCCGGCTGCGAAGAAGGCCGAGCCCTCGGCGGAGAAGAAGCAGGCCGCGAAGAAGCCGGCGGAGAAGAAGCCCGCGACCACGAAGAAGGCGGACTAGCCATGGCGCACAAGAAAGGCATGGGCTCGTCGCGGAACGGCCGCGACTCGAAGCCGAAGTACCTGGGCATGAAGATCTTCGACGGCCAGACCGTGAAGGCGGGCATGATCATCGTCCGGCAGCGCGGAACGCGGTTCCGCCCCGGCCCCGGCGCCGGCATCGGCCGCGACGACACGATCTTCGCCACTCGCGCGGGCAAGGTCACGGTCAAGTCGAGCGGCGAACGCCGCTTCGTGACCGTCGGCGACTAGGCTCTTCCCGTGTTCCACGACCGGGCGCGCGTCCGCGTCCAGGCCGGGCGCGGCGGCCACGGCGCGCTCAGCTTCCGGCGCGAGAAATACGTCCCGAAGGGCGGCCCCGACGGTGGTGACGGCGGGGCCGGCGGCGACGTCGTCGTCGTGGCCGACACCGACCTCCGCGACCTCTCGTCGTTTCGCTCGCGGCGGCTCGTCCGCGCCGGCCACGGCGGGGCAGGCGCCGGTGCCGGCAAGCACGGAGCACGGGGCGAGGACGCGGTCCTCCGCGTCCCGGTCGGCACCCAGGTCATCGACGCCGACGATCTGCTCGTCGCCGATCTGGCCCACCCGGGCGCGCGTGTCGTCATTGCCCAGGGCGGTGCGGGAGGCCGCGGCAATCGCCATTTTGCTTCGCCGACCCGGCAGACGCCCCGGTTCGCCGAGACGGGCCTGCCGGGAGACGACGCCGAGCTCGAGCTTCGCCTCAAGCTCCTGGCTGATGCCGCGCTCGTCGGCCTCCCGAACGCCGGCAAGTCATCCCTCCTGCGCCGGATCTCGAACGCGCGGCCGAAGGTCGCGGAGTATCCGTTCACGACGCTCCAGCCGGTGCTCGGCACGGTCGATTCTCCCGACGGGACCCAGCTGACGGTCGCCGACGTGCCAGGGCTGATCGAAGGCGCGAGCGAGGGCATTGGGCTCGGACACGAGTTCCTCGCGCATCTCGAGCGTGCCCGCCTGCTCGTCCACGTCATCGACGCGTCGGGGGGGGACGCCGACGAACGTTGGCGGCAGATCGATCGGGAGCTGGCCGCCTACGGCGCCGGCCTGGACGAGCTGGGCCAGGTGATCGTGCTGAACAAGGCGGATCTCTCACCCGAGCCGGCGACGTTCACGGTCGACGATCCAAGGGTGGCGGAGGTGTTCCGCTTGTCGGCCGCCACCGGCGAAGGAGTCGAGGATTTCAAGCGCCGGCTGTTCGCGCTCGTGCCCAGGCCGGAGTCGCCCCCGGCCGAGACCGGTGGCGAGCTGCCTGAGTTCCTCGTCTACCGGCCGAAGCCGCGCCGAAGGGCGTTCCGCATCTTTCGCACCGACCGCGGATTTCGCGTGATGGGAACGCCGCCGGGGGAGGAGGAGCTCGAGGCCGCGCTCCGGGCGGCGGGCGCAAAGACCGGGGACGAGGTCGTCGTCGGCGACGAGGAGCTCGAGCTGGCATGACGACGGGCATCCTCGGTGGCGTTTTCGATCCACCCCACAACGGACATGTCGCACTGGCACGAGCGGCGCTCGACCGGTTCGGCCTAGACCGCCTGCTCGTACTCGTCGCGGAGCGGCCGGGCCACAAGGGCGTCGTGCTCGACGCGCCGACGCGCCTCGAGCTGGCGCAGGCGGCGTTCGGCGACCTCCCCGGCGCGCAGGTCACCCTCGACGATCACGCCTTCACGGTCGACCTGGTCGCCGACGGGGGCTACCGGGACGCGCTCTTCATCCTGGGCGCCGACGAGCTTGCCGCCTTCCTTTCCTGGAAGGCGCCTCAGCGTGTCCTCGACGAGGTCCGGCTGGGTGTGGGTACCCGGCCAGGGTTCCCGCGTGCCGCGCTCGACGAGGTGATTGCGAAGCTTGGCCGCTCCGATCGGATCGAGCTTTTCGACCTGCGGGAGCCGGTGGACGTCGCATCTACCGACATCCGCGAGCGGGCCAGGCGCGGCCGGCCGCTGGACGGCCTGGTGCCGCCCGCCGTCGCGCGGCTGATCGAGGGGCGACGTCTCTATCACCCGTAGGCCGGGCTACACTGGTGCTGCCAAAGGGGACTCTGGACCGACTCTGACTTCGCTCGAACATGCACGTCGCATCGCCGCTCTCGCCGAGGAGAAGCTGGCGGACGACATCGTCATCCTCGATATGAGGCCGGTGTGCACGTACACCGACTTCTTCGTCATCTGCACGGGCCGGAACCCGCGCCAGACGAAGGCGATCTGGGACGAGGTCCACATGCAGCTGAAGCGCGAGCCGCGCACGATCCCGCACGGGGTCGACGGTGTGCGCGAGGCCACCTGGATCGTCGCGGACTACCTCGACGTCGTCCTGCATGTCTTCACGCCCGAGGCGCGCTCGTTCTACCGCCTCGAGGACCTCTGGGGCGACGTGCCCTCGGTCGAGGTCCACGCCGCCACGGCTTAAGCCATCCCGGCCTCAGGGTACCGTTGTCGTGGATGACAACGGATCAGAAGGGGGCCATCGCCGAGCTTGCGATAATACTGGCAGCGACCAGAATTGGTGTGGACGTCTACCGGCCGGTTGCCGAGGGAGGACGCGCTGATCTCGTGTCCGACCTCGTCTCGAAGCTTTGGCGTGTTCAGTGCAAATGGGCCGAATGTCGCCGTGACGTCATCCCCGTCCGGTGCTACTCGTCCCGTCGAACCCGAGACGGCTTGACCAGGCGCATCTACGAGCTGAACGAGATCGACGCGATGGCCGTTTACTGCCCGACCCTCGACCGCTGCTACTTCTTGCCGATGGATGGCTTTGGCCGCCGATCTCAGATCCAGCTTCGAGTTGGTCCGTCCCGGAACAACCAAACTCTCGGGATTCACTGGGCGAAGGACTACGAGTTCGCGGCTAAACTGCGGTCGACCCAGGGGGCCATAGCTCAGTTGGGAGAGCGCTGCCATGGCATGGCAGAGGTCGCCGGTTCGAGCCCGGCTGGCTCCATCGCGTTGTGAAAATCACAACAGACTGCCTGCAAATTTTTCACTTCTCGTGTCCGATCGCGTCGCGAGGCAAATGAGCTAGTACGAACCCCCCACCGTCGGGAGGGTGGGCAGGCGGCAGCGCCGCAGCGGGGGGTTAGATTCGACGACGTCAGGGTCAGTATTTGGGCCGGGCCGCCGGTCCATAGTGGCTAGTCGTTACTGCGTTCGTGAACGCAGCGGTGTCTGGCCGGGCCTGATCAGGAGTTCAGGGCGTGTGGCGACCCGCGGCTTCGCGTAGGCGTGGGTGCGTTGGCAGTGGCGGTAGACCGCGATCATGTGGAGGGCGCGGTTCGCTTGCCGGTCGCCGCCGAAGTCGAGCCGGTGGCGGGTGCTGCGTCCGGAGCTGGCTTGGAGCCAACCAGACGGTGAGGATCACCCGGACGCCGCAGACGCCAAGTGTCGGTCCTGCGCCGCGCAGTTTCACTCTGAGCCTCGTCGACCAACCGGCCCGTCCTCAGGTCGGGACGGCCGTGGAGCTGGTCAGAAAGCTGGCCGCCGGTTTCAAGTGCATCTTCGTGACCGGTCCGATCAAGCCCGATCGGGCGGACGATCTCGCTGCTGATGCGTTCGGTCGGCCCGATCTGACCGACTACCAGTCGATCCTCAAGATCCCCGACGGCGTCATGCTGATGGGCGGGCGCTCCCCGACGCGATTCGGTGGGCTGCTCGAGCTTACGCGCCGGCCCGACCGCCCCGTCCGCCCCGATGACAGGTACAGGTTCAAGGTGTTCATGCTGAGCCTCGGCTCGAATACCCGCATCACCGGATTGCGGCTCGGCGGCTACAACCAGATCTACACGAGGGATCAAGGCGACAAGACGCGGGCGATCGCCATCAACGGCAGCACCGGCGTCATGGTCGACAACAACGAGATCTTCGGTTGGCCGCACTCGGGGGTCTACGTCACCGGCATGCCCGACCGGCGGACGGCGCCGCGGATCACGGGGAACTTCATCCACAACAAGGTTCAGTGCAACGAGGGGCAGGCTGTCGGCTGACTTGGATACGCGGTTCGCCGCGCGCGACCATGTGATGTTGGATGTCGTCTGCGCTGTATGCCGCCGCCCGGCTCGGGCTGGGGCCCCCAACGACGCCACCACCTCCGGAGTCACCACCAGGGCCCGCAAGCTGCGCAACTCGCCGATTGCGCCGTCCAACACGGAGAACACGGCCAGCCGGCCGAAAGCCCGCCACCCGTGCTTTCTATGCCTAGCGCTTTCGGTACAGCCCGATCATGTGCATCTGGAACCGCCGCAGCAGCGGCATCCGCTTCGTGACGCGACCGACGGCTACCGCAAGCTGGAAGAGCACGGTGGAGAACAACCAATACGAGGGGTCACGAACGTAGTTGACTTCCAGTCTCTCGAATCCCGCGTCGGCGAAATGGCGGTCCAGCGCGCTCTCGGTGTTGATCCGGTAGTACGTGCGCAAGACGAAATCCTCGTCGACCTGACCAAACGCGGAGAGGAGCCGCTGCTTTGTCGAGAGCGGGAGGAGACTCGTCAGGAAGATCCCGGGGTGTAGCCGATTCGGCACGATGATCAACGCAACGCCGCCGGGCTTCAGTAGGCGGTGGACCTCCTTCAAGGCTTTGTCCGGATCCTCGAGATGCTCGAACACCCAGCGCGAGGTGACGAGATCCGCGATGCGGCTGGAAAGTGGCACGCTCGTCAGGTCGGACTTGATCAGGAAGCCGCCTCGTCGCCGATGGACATCGCTGGAGGCGTCGCCCTCGACGATCGTCAGCTCAGGATGTTTCTGGAAGGGTTGCTCGTTGACGTCCACACCGATCGCCGTGGCCACCTGCTCGGCGGCTTGAAGTACTGTCGTGCCCGAACCGCACCCGAGGTCGACGACGACGGAGTCCGGGCGTGTCTGCTCGGCGAACAGACGCCAGAAGATCCTGCCCACGAGGTGCGCCTGTAGCGTGTGGACGTACGCCGTGCCTTGGAAGTCCGGAACATACCGACGGATCAACGGGAGAGAGGCGGGCTTGAACAGGGGGGTCATCGCGTCCTGGAAGGCACGGCACTCGACTTGCGGTGGGGTCTGATCTTGCCAGTTTTGTGTTGGACCCGTCCTCGTCCGCGTGGTTTACGTGTGGGCCCGGATCAGGTGATCCTCACGGACGCTCCGGACTTCCTCGTCCCCGGCGCGTGGTCGCCAGTGTGATCATCGAATCCCAGGCTCACGTTCACGTGGGCCAGGAAAAGGTGAATGTATGTTGCGCACGCCGTTGAGACGCTTCGTTGCCGCGATTGTCACCGTCGGTGCGGCCATCAGTGCGGGCGCGTGTGCGTCGAGTTCTCTGACGTCCTCGGCGTACCGCCCTCCGCTGAAGTCGGCATGGGAGGCCCCTGTGCGGTTGTCCTCACCAGGCGAAGGCAGGAGGTTCGGTGCCCTGACGGCAAGCGGTAGCACGTTGTACTCGCCGCTTTGCGCGGTGGTTCGGTCTACTTGCGCAGGCCCCTGGATGCGGGGGCGACGTGGACCAAGGACGCGTTCGCAACGTCGGCCGACGATCTGCCCCTGACGGAACCGCCCGTCTCCGCCGATCGTGTAGGAGAGCGCGCCCCTGACGGACGCCCACTCAGAGGCTCACCCAGCATCCTCTCCGCAGCCTCGTGAATCTCCCGCGCCTGCATCGGCCGCCCGTTCTGGGCGAGAACCAGGGTCACCGTCTCCGGTACCGGACTCGTCTTGGGCGGGGCCGCCCGCGGTACCTGTAAACCCAGGCTGGCCTTGCCGACGAGGCGCCGATGGAGCTCCGATAGCCGTGCGCAGTGGAGCAGATCCGGGCTGCGTGGTGAACATCGATGCCCACATAGCCTTCGTCGGTCAGCTGCGGCTCGCCTGTGTGCAGGCACATCCGAACTCGCACGGGACTTGGGGAAAGTGCTTGCTGGCCCTCCTCGGCGGTGACGAGTGCGTCGGTCGCGCGTCCGAACGCGACAAAGAAGGCGTCCCCCTGCGTGAGATGTCCAGGGTCCGGCATGCTTGCAGAAGCGCCGACATCGTCGGAGTCGGGACGCGGCGGCCGCGGTTCCCAGCAGGACCGCCGCGGCGGCGGTGACTCTGTCACGATTGTCTACCGAGACAACATACCCGTTCGAGTGGAACGCGGCGGCAACGAAGCACTAGCGGCCCGGAAGGTCAGGTCACTCGCCTGCCGCCGGGCCCAGCGGAAATTCATAGAGGCCGTAACGTACTCGCCGAAAACGCTGCGGTTGGGCGGCGGCGCCTGACGCTAGCGCCGCCTTCACCGAAGTCCGCTTCAATGACTCGCCAAGCTCTTCGGCCGCCGCGTGAATCTCGCGTGGGCTCATCGGCCGTCCAGCACGCTGGAGCACAATCGTGATCGTTTCGAGCACCGGACTCGTCCGCGTCGGCGCCGAAGGCGGGTCACGTGGGCTCGCCACGGCCATGCGAACCAGTCGCCCGTGGAGGCCGATCAGCCGTCTAAGCAGGGTTTTATGGCTTTCAAAGGGGTTCGAAATGCCCCGTTTAGTTCCACCATAAGTGGCAAGTACGAACCCCCGACCTTGGCGACGGGGTCGGGGGTTTAGCTCGCCACCGTAGCCCGCCCGCGGGCGCGACGGGCTACCGCAAGGGGCGGGACGGCCTGGGTGGCCTCTTCCGCCTCCCAGGGCTCCGGCGCGGCAAGCTCGGGGAAGGGTGCTGCGAGGGTGTGGCCCGTGATTTCCTCGTCGTCGATCTCGATGCGTTCGAAGAACGCCCGTTCGTCCACCCCCTCCAGGTCTCGGCCGCCATCGGCTCCTGTCGATAGGGGAAGCCGGGCACCAGATTGACCACGCTAAACGCCGCGGCCGGAATCCAGATCCCGACGAGCTCACCGTAGGGCATGCGCACGGAGAAAACTCGCCAGTGCCTCGACAAGGGTCGCGAGAGCTGGCGGACACGCTCCCACGCTCTCGGGGCGCCGCTGCGCGCGCGGCGGAGCTACGGGCTGCGCTCCGCCGGTTCACGAGTGTTACCGAGTGCCCGCGCTCACGCGAGACTCCCCGGTTCTGCTCATAGGAATTCCTCAGGGTCTGGGTTCGCCCGCCCTGCTTCGTAGCTGAGCCGTAGGCGAAGCGGAGAAGCTGGGCGGCGGGCGCCGTCCGGGGTCCTCCTCAGCGTCGCGGTGCTTGACGCCGTCGACGCGAGGAGGACCGAGGGGATGCTGTCACGGGAGGACGTGGTGGAGATCGTTGCGCTTCATCGTCGGGGTTGGTCGATCAGCGCGATCGCGCGCCATACCGGCCGCGACCGCAAGACGGTGCGCGCCTGGTTGCGGGGCGAGCGCGACCGCGAGGCGAGGCGGAAGCCGAGCCCGCTCGTGCCTTACCGGGCCTATGTCGAGCGTCGTCTGCGCGACGACCCGCACCTGGACGCGACCGTGCTCTTGCGCGAGCTGCGGCCGCTCGGCTTCGAGCGCTCCTACCCGACATTGACGCGCGAGTTGCGCCGGCTCTGTCTGCGTCCGGTCTGCGAGGTCTGCAAGCGGGGCGGCCATCGGCTGACGGTCGAGCTTGCGCATGAGCCGGGTGAGGAGCTGCAGCTGGATTGGCTCGAGCTCGGCGAGACGCCCTGGGGCGCGCCGGCGCACGTGCTGGTCGGCGCGCTCTCGCACTCGGGGCGGATCCGAGCCGTGTTTAGCGAGGGCGAGAGCTTCGCTGAGTTGGCGGCGGCGCTGGATGGGATCCTGCGCCGCTTGGGCGGCACGGCCGGGTGCTGGCGCACCGATCGGATGGCGAGTGTGGTCGAGCCGGGCTCGGGCCGGTTGCGGCCGGAGGCAGCCGAGCTGGCCAAGCATTACGGGGTCACGGTGGCGGTCTGCCCGCCGCGGCGGGCGCAGCGCAAGGGGGTCGTCGAGGCGGCGATCCGCTACGTCCAGCGCTCCTGGTGGCGGAGCGCGGAGGCGGCGACGCCGGCGCAGGCGCAGGCATCGCTCGACCGCTGGTGCGGCGAGGTCGCCGACCGGCGGCGGCGCGGCGGCCTGAGTGTCGGCGAGCGGGCAGCCTCGGAGCCGCTGCTGCCGCTGCCGCCGCTGCCCTACCCGGCCGAGCTCGACGTCGAGCGCCTGGTCGGAGCAAGCGCGCTCGTCTCTTTCGAGGGCAACCGTTATAGCGTGCCGCCCGCCTACGTCGGCCAGACGGTACGCGTGCGCCTCCGCCTCGGCGAGCTGACGCTACAGCTCGTCTCGGCCGTCGGCACGTTGGTCGCGACGCACCGTCGGCTGCCGGCCGGTGCCGGCCAGCTCGTGCGCTCGGGCGCCCACCAGGCCGCACTCGAGCAGGCGGTGCTCGTCGCCTTCACGACCCGCCCGCCATGCCGCAGGAAGCAGAACCGGCCGCCCAGCCCGCACGCGCTCGCGCTCGCCCGCAAGCTCGCCCCGGAAGCGCTCGCCGACGTCCAGGTCCCCTCGCTCGAGCGCTACGCCGAGCTCGCCGAGATCCGATGAGCGAGCAGAGCGTCTACCAGCAGCTGCGCTCGCACCTCGCCTACCTGCGCCTGGCCGCGGCCGCGGAGCAGCTCGCGCCGGCGCTCGAGCAGGCCGAGCAGGAGCAGCTCTCCCACACGCGCTTCCTCGAGCGGCTGCTCGCGGTCGAGGTCGAGGCGACCGAGCGCCGCCGGCTCGAAGGCCGGCTCCGCTTCGCCAGCTTCCCGACCCAAAAGACGCTCGCCGAGATCGACTACGACGCCCAACCCGCCCTCGACCGGCGGATGGTCGCCGAGCTGGCGACGCTCCGCTTCATCGAGGAACGATCCAACCTGCTCCTGATCGGGCCGCCCGGTCCTCCTTCACACTGCCCTCCTCGCTTTTGTCATTGCGCAAACAGTCCAGCCTCGGCGCCTGAGACCTGGATTCGCAAGCCTTTGCGCTGCCCCTTCGTGACCTCGATCGCGCATAGCTCGCCGCGTTGGACCTTGTGCAACACGGTCTGGCGGGCGACGCCGAGCCGGCGCGCGGCCTCGTCGAGTGGGACGTAGCCCTTCGGCACATCG
>JBBRYK010000088.1:0-11012 GCA_038237665.1 Gaiellales bacterium
CGGGCCGGCGTAGAGGCGGCCGAATGCCTGGCTGTCGACGACGGCCGGGGCCGGGATCGTCTTCGAGATCCTGACGTTGATCCCGAACAGCTGGCCGGGTGCGAATCGGCCGGCGCCGAAGACCCACATCGCCTCCGAGCCCGAGGTGCGGAGCGTGTCGAGCGCTTCCGAGTTCGCGGGCGTGAGCAGGAGCAGGTCTGGGTTGTAGCCGTTCCCGAGGATCGTGGTCATCGCCTTTCTGATCGAGACGAGCAGCGGGTCGGTGGAGGGGGCCTGGAAGCCGCTGGCGGCGATCGCGTCGAGCACGAGCTTGTCGAGGCCTTCGTTGATCGTCAGCCGCAGGTCGTTTCCGATCACGGAGTCGATCTCGGGCTGGTCGAGCATCACGTTCGGGACGCCCGTCTGGACGGCGGCGACCTGCTTCAGGGGCGTGGCGACGAGGGTGATCGTCGAGCCGGCCTCGGGCTTGTTCGTGACCGCGTCGACGGCGCGTACGACGGTTGAGGCGGCCGGGATCGTCCGTGCCGTCTGCGTCAAAACCTGGACGGACGTCACTCCGGGGTCGATCGCGACCTGGGGGAACGCGGGCCAGGCGTAGCGGCGGTCCTGCCCGAACGCGCCGGCTGAGGAGAAACGCGGGCTGACGTTGTCGACGCTGCCCGTCCAGGTGAGGGCACGCGACTCGCTGGCGGCGAGGAACTCCGGCCAGCTGATCTCCGTCTTCGCACCCGGCCGCCAGCCCTTCGCCTTGTAGGTGCCGCGGCTCGGCGTCTGCCGCGCCTCGGCCCAGTTCGGGTTCACGCTCGGCGTGCAGGCGAACGGGTCGATCGAGTTCATCGACAAGCTCCAGACCCGCTCGGGCTACGAGAGCGGGCGGGTCCAGCTGGCGACGTCGTTCGAGCTGCCCGAGGGCTTCACCGCCGGACGGCGGCTGGAATGGGGCGGCGCTGCCTGGGCGGCGCAGGTGCCGATCGTCCCGCCCCGCCACCGGCCTCGCCTGAACGCCGACCTGAGCAAGCTCGCCGTGCTCTGGGAGGTGGACGAGTGGACGTGGATGGACAGCCCTCGCCCCTCGCGCGACCCGGCGCTGCTGCAGCACGTCGGCGGCGACATCTACGCCGTCCTCGCCACCTGGGACCTATCAGAGCTCGAGCGGCTCGTTCTCTCCGGGCGGCGGCTATGACCGAACCCGTCGACCTTGGCGCGGCGGCCCTCTTCGAGGACGCCCGGACTGTCCTGCGGGACGTCGTCCAGGCGGTCAGCGGCGCCCTCGACGGCTGGGCGAAGGGCGACATCGAGCTCGCCTTCCAGGAGGCCGAGGACGATTCGCCCGGCTCCTGGCTCCCCGCCTGCCTGCACGAGTACCTCGACAACCAGGCCGCCGGCGCGCGGGCGGCGCTGGAACCGCCAGAGGAGACGCCGTGACCGACGTCGGCGACCCGATCCGGATCCGCGAGGTCGAGCCGAGCGTGATCCCGGTCCCGAGCCCGGCACCCGGGCCGGGCGAGTGGCCGGAGCCGGCCGAGCCCCGCGAGCCCGCCCGCGAGCCCGACCTGATCCCGGCATGAGCATCGGCCACGAAGCGGTCGAGACAGAGCCGATCCTGGGCTGGCGCGTCTGGCAGTTCCTACCCCACCGGCCCGGGGAGTTCGTCACGCTCCGGCTCAACCTCACGAGCGTGGTCCTCGACCGGGCCTGGCTGACGGCGGTCTGGGCCGCTTGCGCCTGGCCGCACCTGGCCGAGTTGGAGGCCGTCTGCCAGGGCCCGCCCGGTCCGCCGCACCCGCACGGCCCGGTCCCCGCCCCCGACTGCGCCTGCGGCATCTGGGCCTTCAAGGACAGGCAGAACGCGGTCGACAAGGTCGACGCCGGCGGGCTGCTCCTGCCGCAGGAGCCGGGCTGGCCGATCGTCGGGCAGAACGTGCTCGGCAGGGTCGCGCTCTGGGGCCGCGTGATCGAGTGCGAACACGGCTACCGGGCCGGGCGCGCCTACCCCTACGAGATCGAGGTGCCCTACTTCGCCTGCTTCGGTGGAGAGGAGCGGGCCCGCGACTTCGCCGCCCAGATCTCGAGCGCCTACGCCGTCGAGGCGCGCCCACTCGCCTGGGATCAGGTGGCAGAGGGCCTCGAGGTGCGGGCCGCGATGGTCAAGGCCTCCTTCAACGTCGTCTTCTCGCCCGCGGCCCGGCAGGCGCTCGCCACCTTCCAGGGCAGGCTGATGCGCCCGCTCCCGCCGCCCGTGCCGCCGCCGCGGCCGACCCCCCGCCGGCGCTTCGACTGGCGGCTGCTCCCGATCCCGATCGCCTGCCTCTTCGCCTGCCTCGTCGCCATCGTCCTCCTCCTGCGGCCCCGGGCGTGAGCAACTACGTCCCACGCACGCGGGCAGCGCAGCGCAAGTTCGTCGACGTCACGCCGCCGCGCGAGCGGGCCGATCTCGTCCTGCTCCGCTGCCAGCACTGGGCCGGCTCGGTGCCGATCGCGAGCGGGCCGAGCGGCAAGTGGTACCTCTGCCCGCAGGGCTGCGGGCTGCAACGGCGGAAGCGGTGACGGCGAACCGGGCGAGAGCCGAGGAGATTGCGGAGATTGCGGGATGGATCGAGCAGGCCATGCGCACGCGAACGATGACGCGGGAGGACTGGCGGATCTTTCACCGGGCTGTCCGGCGCGTCCACCGCCGACAGCGCATGGCGGCCGGCGACCCCTCCGACCCGCGGCAAGCGTGACTGAGAAGGAACTCCAGGAGCTCGTGCTCGCGACCGCGCGCCAGCTCGGCTACCTGGCCTACCACACGCACGACTCACGCCGGTCGGCTCCCGGCTTCCCCGACCTCGTGCTCGCCCGCGCCCCGAACTACGGTCGGGGCCGCCCGAAGGCAGGGCGGATCGTCTTCGCCGAGCTGAAGGACGCGACCGGCGAGCTCTCCGAGGAGCAGGCCGAATGGGCGCAGACGCTGACGGCGATCCGCGCCGAGACCCCCGACGTCGACTTCTTCATCTGGCGCCCGCGCGACTGGACCGATGGAACGATCATCGAGGAGCTCAAGTGGTGAGCGGGTGGAGCGCCCAACTCAGCCTCTTCGAGGTCGCGCCGAGGGCCTACGAGGACGCGAGGAACGCGGCGAAACGGCTGAGCACGCTGCGCCGCTACGAGGACGAGGAAGCCGAGTTCCTCGACCGGCTGGTCGGCCGCGAGGACGACCTGCTGCGCATGGCCGGCTGCATAGACTCCGACGGCTCGATCGGCATTTGGATTCAAGGGCGGGGTCGAACCTCCCAGGGCAAGACGCCGGTCTACTCCGAGGGTGTCGCCCTGGGGCAGACGACCCGCGTCTACCAGGAGCTCGCCGTCAGTCTCTTCGGCGGCTCGCTGCGGACGCGCAGCTACCCGACGAACGTCGCCCGCGCCCCGAAGCCGATGCACCACTGGGCCGTCAGCGACAAGACGGCGGCCCGCGTCTGCCTTGCGCTCCGCCCGTTCCTACTGATCAAGCACGACCGGGCCGAGCTCTGCCTGCAGCTGCGGGCACTCAAGCGCGACCCGGCGCTTCTGCGCATCAGGGGCAAATCGACGAAGTCGCCTCTGGTCGTCGAGGCGATGCACGACCTGTACGTCCAGAGCACCCGGCTCAACGGCCGCGAGCCTCAGTCGCTGGCCGCCTGGTACGCGCGCTGGGCCGCGAGCTGATGCGCGCCCTCCTGTGGTCTGAATTAGCCGGCTCTCCGTCCTGCCCGCCAGGGCCGCGCGACCAGGATCAGCAAGACCGCTACAACGCCGCTGACGATCCCGCCGACCTGGCCCGCCAGCCAGAAGAAGAACGCGGCGGCGAGAATCAAGAGTCCGGCCATCGTGACGAGCGTTCGCACCTTCGGACGAGCCTACGCCGATGGGGCGACCGGGTAAAGCGACGCGGGAGAGGAGACGCATGAATCGGCTCGTCTTCCTGAGACGGGCGGCAACGGCAGCCGCGGCGGTGATGTTCCCGTGGGCATGGTCGGAGCGGGCGGTTGCGGCTCCGGCCGCCGCCGCGATGGAACGCTGGCCGTGTGTCACCTTCACGATCTATCGCGGCTCTCGCGCTCCCGGCGTGATGGCAGAGATTATTCGTGTCTCGACCGGTCTCGTCTGGGACCAGACCGCCGACATCGATGCGTATGTGCTCCTCGCATGCCTGCGATCCTTCGCCTCTCTGCAAGAGCAGTCGCCGGGAAGGGCCGATGAGCCTGTCCCCGCCGTCTTCGGCTTGAAGACGCAGGCGAACACCCAGCGCAGCCTCCTCTCTCACTACGGCTTCGCGTTGCCGGATGGTCGGCGAGTCACGATCGCGGAGCTGCGGGACGGTGGACACCTCCAGTCGTATAGCGGCTGTGGTGGGCATCCCCGCAGTCTTCGGTTGATCGGGCCTTCTGAGGTCTCTGCATGAGCGACCAGTCGCCAGCGCTCGTCGGCCTAAAGGACTGCGGCTGCCTCGTCGCGGCAATGGTCGACGAGCCGAAGTACCGTAGGCACAACGCCGGCGAGGTCGCCGCCCTGATGCGGCAGGGCTACACGATCGAGCGGGTCACCGTCGAGCAGGCGCGCGCCCTGCCCTGGTGCAGATCGGGGGGCGCTTGCGAGCACGACCCGGCCGAGGGTCAGGTCCCCGGCCAGGAAGCGTTGGTCGTCTAGTGATGCGCGTCGTTCCGCAGGAGGGCTACTTGAAGACCTACGAGGTCGCGGCCCGGTTGCGCGTCTCGGCCGACACCGTCCTGCGGATGGTCAGGCGTGGGGAGATCCCGGCGCACCGGCTGCGGGTCTCGGGGCAGTACCGCTACGTCTGGGCCGAGGTCGAAGCGGCGCTCGAGCGGGCCGCAGCACCGCCCGCCTAGTTCCAGAAACCGTTTAAGTAGCAGAGCAAGTAGCAGACCCGCACCTGAGCCACACGCCTGTCCGCAATCTCCCTGCTCAGAGCGGGAATGCGGATGAGAGGACTTGAACCTCCACGGGGTTACCCCCACACGGACCTGAACCGTGCGCGTCTACCAATTCCGCCACATCCGCGCGGAGGGCCATTGTAGCCTCGGCCTTGCGCGGGTCCCGTTGGCGAGGCGCGCTCGCTCACACGTAGCATTCCCACCCCTTGGGCCGGGGTCGGATCATCGTCGCGGCGGTCGTCGCGCTCGTACTCGCCGCGCCGTCGGCGGCATCCGCACGTGGCGGCACGGACGATCGCGTCGAGGTCGTCGTCGGGCTCGCGTCCCCCTCCCTCGCCGAAGCGGTCTCACAGAGCCGCGCCCTCACCGCCGCGGCGAAAACCAGGCGCCTGGATCTCCGCGCACCGACGAGCGCCTCGTACCTGCGCACGCTCGAGGCGCAGCACACCGCGCTGGCCGCGCGAATCCAGGCCGCGTTCCCGTCCGCGACGATTCGCTGGCGTTACTCCGTGGTCCTGAACGCCCTCGCCGTGGTCGTCCGGCCGAGCGACCTGACGCGCCTGAGCTCCTTGCCCGGCGTCGCGCTCGTCTACCCGAACATTCGCTACCACTCGCTGCTCGACCGAAGCCCCGCATTGATCGGTGCGCCCACGCTCTGGGGGCCCGACCTCTCGACCGCCGGGCAGGGCATGAAGATCGGGATCATCGACGACGGGGTCGACCAGACGCACCCGTTCTTCAATCCGGCCGGCTACACGATGCCGGCGGGATTCCCGAAGGGCGACCGGGCCTACACGACCGCGAAGGTGATCGTCGCCAGAGCCTTCCCGGCCCCGACGCCCGCGTGGCGGAACGCTTCGAAGCCGTTCGATCCTGAGCTCTCCGAGCACGCCACCCACGTTGCCGGCATCGCGGCCGGCAACAACAACCTGGTCGTGTCGAGCTCCGACCGCGGGCGCGTGACGATCTCGGGGATCGCCCCGAAGGCATTCCTCGGCAACTACAAGGTGCTGACGATCCCGACCGTCTCGGGCGTCGGGCTCGACGGCAACGCCGCCGAGATCGCCGCGGGCGTCGAGGCCGCGGTGAAGGACGGCATGGACGTGATCAACCTCTCGCTCGGCGAGCCCGAGATCGAGCAGAGCCGCGACGTGGCGGTTACGGCCATCAACGCGGCCGCCGACGCGGGCGTGATCCCGACGATCGCGGCCGGGAACGACTTCGACACGTTCGGCCGGGGGTCGGTGGGCTCGCCCGGCAGCGCGCCGAAGGCGATCACCGCGGCCGCGGTGACCAAGAGCAAGGTGATCGCCGATTTCTCGTCCGGAGGCCCCACCCCCGTCTCGCTCGAGCTCAAGCCCGATGTGAGCGCGCCCGGCGTCTCGATTCTCTCGTCCGTCCCTCAGCGGGACGGCTCCTATGCCGTCTTCAACGGCACGAGCATGGCCTCTCCGCACGTCGCCGGCGCCGCGGCGCTGCTCCGGGAACGGCACCCGGACTGGTCGGTTGCCCAGGTCAAATCGGCTCTCGAGCAGACCGCGGATCCCATCTACACCGACGAGGGCCACCGTCTCGAGGCGCCGACCACCCGCGAGGGAGGTGGGTTGATCGATCTTCCGCGCGCCGACGTGCCTCTCGTCTTCGTCTCGCCGACGAGCCTTCCGTTCGGGCTGATGAAAGGGGGAACAACCGCCACGCGAAGCCTCAAGGTCGCCGACGCCGGCGGAGGCTCGGGGCCTTGGACGGTCAGGGTCCGGTCCCAGGTCTCCGCGCCGAAGGTCCGCATTGCCGTACCGCAGGAGGTCACGGTCCCCGGCGCTCTGACCGTCACGGCGACCGTCGCACGGGGAGCAGCGGAACAGGAGATCACCGGGTTCGTCGTCCTCACTCGCGGGACAGACATCAGGCGGATTCCCTACTGGCTGCGAGCCATCCGGCCCCAGCTCGGCCGCGAGCCTCACGGCGTGCTCCGGAAGACCGGCACCTACACGGGGACGACGGCAGGCAAGGCCTCCCGGGTGTCGTTCTACCGCTACCCCGAGCTTCGCCCGAGCTTCGGAGTGATCACGAACCTACGGGGCCCAGAGCAGGCGTTCCGGGTCACGCTCCCGCAGCGTGTCGCCAACTTCGGCGTCGCGGTCCTGAGTGAGGCGAGCGGAGTGGCGGTCGAGCCAAGGGTCGTCGTGGCGGGCGACGAAAACCGGCTGACCGGCTATCCGGCGCTACCGCTCAACCTGAATCCGTACGTGACCGCGTTCGGCCGTCAGGAGCCGACCGCCGGTGCGATCCGGCCCGCCCGTGGCTCCTACGACATCGTCTTCGACACGCCGGGCCGGGCGCAGGCGGGGCGCTACACGTTCCGCTTCTGGATCAACGACACCACCCCGCCGCGGGTCCGTCTCATCTCGCAGACGCTCGAGGCCGGCCAGCCGCTCCGGCTCCAGGTGACGGACGCAGGCTCGGGAGTGGATCCGCGGGCCTTCGTCGCGCTCCTCGACGGGCAGTCGGCCGCACAGCCGCCGACCTATGACGCGAAGACCGGCATCGTCTCGATCGACGTCTCCGCGCTCGGGCCCGGGAGTCACGACCTCGTCTTCGAGGCCTCCGACTACCAGGAGACCAAGAACATGGAGAACGTGCCGCCGATCCTGCCGAACACGAAGCGGCTCGAGACGAAGCTGGGCGTACGCTAGACAGCACTACAATCTCAACGTGAGCTGGGTCTTCGTGGCGTTGCTCGCGGCTGCGCTCACCGTGCTGGTGGGAGCCGAGTGGCCGCGCCTCTCCGCTCGCTTCGGCTCCAAAGCGCGGGCACGGCGAGACCGGGCGCGAAGGAAATCCGAGCTGCGCCTCCTGCGTACCGAGAGCGACGAGTTCGCTGCCAGCGTCGAGCGCGATCTCGCCAAGCTGCCGACGCTCGAAGAACGCGACCGTAAGCGGGGTCGCTGATGCGGCGGCTCCTCCTCGTCCTCGCGGCCGGCGGCGCCCTCGCGGTCGGCCAGGCCGGAATCGCCCGGGCCGGCGAGCAGACGCTCACGTTCCGCAGCGGCCCGATCACGGTGAAGCCGTATTTCACGGCAACCGGGACGCAGGTCGCTCCCTCGCCGAACGTCGACGGCTACGTGGTCGGCATGAGCGCCGACGTCGTCGACGCAGCCGGCAGCGTCGTCCCCTACTACGAGGTGATGCTCCACCACGTCGCCTTCGCCAAGGTTCTGCACCAGGACCTGACGTGCTCGAGCGGCCTGCCCGCCGAGCGCTTCTACGCCGAGGGCGAGGAGCGATTCTCGCTGTCGCTGCCGGCCGGGTACGGCTACGCGAACCGATCGTCCGACGTCTGGGCCCTCGTCTACATGCTCATGAACCACCGGGCCAAGGCGAGGACCGTCTACGTCCGCTACACCGTGCGCTACGTCACGGACGAGCCGCTGACCTCGGTGACGCCGGTCTGGCTCGATGTCCGGAACTGCAGCAGCGATCCGGTCTTCGACGTGCCCGGCACGGGCGGGCGCGCCTCGTCCTACTCGCAGACGTATGACTGGACGGCGCCGTCGAGCGGGCGCCTCGTCGCCGGTGGCGCACATCTCCACGGTGGCGGGCTGCGGCTCGAGCTCGCCGACACGACGTGCTCCCGGACGCTCTTCACCTCCGACCCGAGCTGGCTCAACATCGAGCCCAAGCCGATCCTGCACGAGGTCAGCCCGAGTCACATGACCAGCTTTGCGAGCCCTGAGGGAATCCCGGTGGCCGCGGGCGACCGGCTCCGGCTCACCGCCGTCTACGACAACAGCCTTCCGCACACGCGCGTGATGGGGATCATGATCCTGTACCTGGTGCCCGGCGCGGTCTCGGGCTGTCCCGATCTGCCTCCGCTCAGCCTCGACCCTGGAACGCCGAGTGCCCCACCCCTGGTCAGGCAGCCTCTCCCCTCGAGCCCGGCAGGACCTGCGAAGAACGTTCGCAGCACATGGGTCGGCGACTATTCGTTCGGGGTCGGCCGCGCCGCGGTCAAGCGGGGAACGACGTTCACGTGGCGGTTCATCGGATCGGTCAGCCACAACGTCACGCTCGTCAACGGCCCGATCGGCTTCTCCTCGCCGTCCCTGGGCCGCGGAGCGCTCTGGTCGTACCGCTTCACCCGCGCCGGTGTGTACCAGCTCTTCTGCAGCCTGCACCCCGTAGCGATGACGGAGATCGTCACGGTCAAATAACCCAGTCGGGTGACACGTTGGCCCGAACGAGGGAACTAGCCGCGGTGCCGTCCAGCCGATCCGTAGTATCAGATGGGACTGCGGCTCACCCAGCTCTGTTCGCTTGCCGCCGCGGTGAGCGCGGCGCTTGCGCTCTCCCTCGTTGGCAGCGGTGCCGCAGGCGCCGGAGCCGGCGCGCCACTCGCAGTCGGGATCGCGAGCGACGAGCCCTATGTCACGAACGACGGCGGCTCGTCCTACTACGGCGCCCTCCGCGCGATGGGCATGACGACGAGCCGGCTCAACGTCGTCTGGCATCCCGCCAATCCGCTGACCATCTCCGACCGCGGGCAGCTCGACAGCCTCGTCCAGACGGCGCGGGCGAACGGCGTCCAGCCCTTCTTCAACGTGACCGGCGCGTACGCGGCAGTGTTTTCGTCGCCCGACAATCGCGCCCAGTTCGGCAGCTTCCTCCAACTGCTCGCAAACACCTATCCCCAGATCGACGAGTACGTGATCGGCAACGAGCCGAACGTGACCTATTTCTGGCGGCCGCAGTTCAACGACGACGACACGCCGCGCGCCCCGGCCGACTTCGTCGATCTGCTCGCGCGCTCGTACGACGCGCTCAAGGCCGTCAACCCGAACATCGAGGTCATCGCCGGCGGCCTGGACGCCCGCGGAAACGACAACCCGCACGCGCCGAGCAACATCTCGAACTCCCCCGTTCGCTTCATCTCCTACATGGGCCAGTCCTACCGCGCGAGCGGACGCAGCCGCCCGATCTTCGACGCCGTCGCGTTCCACCCCTACCCGCAGTCGGCGAAGGACCCGTACACGCGGAGCTACGCGTGGCCGAACGCCGGCGTGGCCGACCTCGACCGCTTGAAGCAGGCGTACTGGGACGCGTTCCACGGAACCCCCCAGCCGACCTTCGAGGACGGGCTCAAGTTCAACCTGGACGAGGCGGGCTGGCAGACGGCGGCTCCGGCCGACCACGCGGCTGCGTACGCCGGCAGCGAGAACAACCAGACGACGGACGAGGGCACGCAGGCGCAGATCTACGGCGACGTGATCAAGTACCTGGCCTGCGACCAGGGCGTGCAGAGCATTCTCTTCTACCGGTTGATGGACGAGTCCGACCTGGCCCGCTGGCAGTCGGGCGTCCTTCGCGCCGACAGCTCGTACAAGCCCGCCTACGACGCGGTTCGTCAGACGATCGCCCAGACCGGCGGCCGCTGCGCCGCTCAGAGCCGCGGCTTCCAGCACGCAACCGGCGTGGTCGGCGCCGCCGCAACGTTCCAGATCGCCCGCAAACCCGCGCGTGCGACAGCCTTCAGCTTCACCGTCACGGCCGAGGAGAGCTCGACCGCCGACGGCCGGCTGCTGCGAGTCCTCTCACCGAAGGGCCTCTCTCGGGCCCAGCGGAACGCGGTCACGAATTCCTTCGGACAGACCGCCGGCAGCGTCGCCAACGCGAGCGCCAGGGTGCAGGCCCGCTGGGCCCCGGTCGCCAAGTTCCCCGCACAGCGCGCGAAGCCCGGCTGGTACGTCTACGCCGTCAAGCTCACCGCCGAACTCAACCCCGATCGCACCTCCACGTTCGTCAGCGGCGCGTTCCGCGTCGGGTAGAGAAACGCCACACCCCGTACCCGGGGGCGCATTTTCTCCGTTTCACCTCCGACGAAATAGGAGGTTCGGGCGCTGATCTGGCTGATCAGTCTGTTCGCCGGCGGCATCAACGGCCGCTCGCGCCGCGCCTGGTGGTAACGGCATGGGGGAAACCATGTTGGGGCTTCTCCCGTTTGTGTGGGTCCGGCAGCCGATGTAGGTCGGCTGTCGGGCCCGTCTTGGCTTTGACTGGGCGATGAGAAGACGCGCATCGCGCTCCCTCGTAGGCTGGCGGCGTCGA
>JBBRYK010000089.1:0-10788 GCA_038237665.1 Gaiellales bacterium
GCTCTTGTCCCCTTCCGCCCAATACAACATGCAGCCCGCTGCATAGAGGGGGTCGCCAGCTCGGGCGAGCTCACGTCCTTCAGCTTGGTAACCAGTGCGAAGAGCTCGGAAATGCCGCGCACGCTGGGCGCTCCCGTTCAGATGGGCATTGAGATGGGGATCACGTTCGCGAAGTGCCTGCTTCTGCTGTGCCGTCAATTCGATGTCCCGCACCCAAACACTGGCGGATGAGCGCGAGACTCCA
The DNA here is from genome assembly GCA_038237665.1 of Gaiellales bacterium. Taxonomy (GTDB): domain Bacteria; phylum Actinomycetota; class Thermoleophilia; order Gaiellales; family Gaiellaceae; genus JBBRYK01. The sequence goes on from JBBRYK010000089.1 coordinate 245, forward strand.
AGGAGCAGCTGGATCTCCCTGACGGAACGGCCTTCCTCGGCTCGAAGCCGTCGCGCCTCCTGTCGCTCTGCCGTTTTCATACCAGGCAACAGACAGCGAGGCCGCCGGACGGAGAGCGGGCGACCGGACTCGAACCGGCGACATCCTGCTTGGAAGGCAGGGGCTCTACCAACTGAGCTACGCCCGCGTTGAACCTAGGGTAGCGAGGTGAACCCGTACGCGTGGTCGCCGGACCCCGACGCAGTGCTGGCCGTTCCGCTGCTCGCGATCGCCTATGCCGTCGCGCTCCGCCTCTACCCCACGCGCCGCTGGCGGATCGTCTGCTTCGGCTCGGCGCTGGCCCTCCTGCTCGCCGCCTACGTCACCCCGCTCAACCACCTCGCCCGGCATTACCTGTTGAGCGCGCACCTGCTCCAGAACGTCGTCGTGGCCGAATGGGCACCCGCGCTGGCCGTGCTCGGGCTTCCACCCCGGCTCGTCGACGAGCTCGCGCGAGTCACCGCGATCCGTCGACTGACGGCCCCGGCCGTCGCCCTGCCGCTCTGGCTCGCGACGTACTACGTCTGGCACCTGCCCTGGCTGTACGACACCGCGCTCCGCCATCCGAACACGCTCCTCCACCTCGAGCACGCCTGCTACTTCGTCGCCGGGGCGGCCTTCTGGTGGCCGGTCATGCACGGGCCGCACCGGTCGGGCCTGAAAGCCGCGTACCTCTTCGCCGCGTTCGTGCTCGTCAGCCCGCTCGGCCTCCTGCTCGCGCTCTTGCCCTCCCCGGCCTACTCGTTCTACGAACACGCGCCCCGCCTCTGGGGCCTTTCCGCCCTCACCGATCAGCAGATCGCCGGCGTGACCATGGCCGTCGAGCAGGCGCTCGTCTTCTGCTTCGCCTGCGCGCTCTACTTCACGCGCTTCCTCCGCGAGGAGGACGCGCGCGAGCTCTACCGGTCTCGCATCAGCCCTTGAGGCAGGAGTGGATGACGGTCTTGTCCGCCGGTTTCGGGGTGATCCCCCACACCATCACGACGTTCGCGACCTCGTCCAGGGCGCTGTCGATCCCGATCCCCTTGCCGCGGAAACGGCGGTAGCCCTTGGCCACGTTGCGCGCCTGCTCCTCGTTCTCGCTGAAGGTGATCGTCACCTGATTCGCGGCCAGCTTGGCGTTCATCGCTCCCCGGGTCGCGCTTCCGGCAATGAAGTCGGAGGGCGGAACCGCTCGCACGAGCACTCCGTCCGTCTTCAGCAAGCACGCTCGAGTCGCGTCGAGCGCGTAGCGCTTGGCGCCGCCGCAGCCTGCCATCGCCAGGACCGCCGCGAGAGCGACGGTGAGCGTGGCCATTCGAGGCACGAACCCATTGTGCCCGTGCGACACCCGGCTCGGCGAATCTATGCCAGCGTATCGGCGGCTCAGCGTCGAAACGCGTTCTTTGCGAAGAACATCAGGTTCGCCGGTCGCTCGGCCAGCCGTCGCATCAGGTACGGGAACCATTCGGGGCCGTACGGAGTGGCGATCAGCACCTTGAAGCCTCGCCGCACGAGCTCGAGCTGGAGCTGGGGCCGGACGCCGTAGAGCATCTGGAACTCGAAGCGGTTGCGTTCGATTCCCCTGTCCTCGGCGAACCGGATTGCATGCTCGATCAGGCGCTCGTCGTGGGTGGCGATCGCGGTGTGACCCGCTTCGGGCAACGAGCGTTCGAGTAGACGGACATAGGCGGCATCCACGTCCTCCTTCCGCGGATAGGCGACCGACTCCGGCTCGAGGTAAGCGCCCTTGACCAGCCGGAGGTTCGGCTGTAGCGGCAGCAGCTCTTCCAGGTCGGCTTCGCTTCGGTAGAGGTAGGACTGAAGGACGGTTCCGACGTTGTCGAGGCCGGACTCGCGAAGCCGCCGGTACGTCCGCAGCGTCGCGTCGACCAGGGCGGAGTACTCCATGTCGATGCGGACGAAGTTGTCGAGCTCCCGCGCGCGCGCGACGATCCGCTTCACGTTCTCGTACGCCAGCTCCTCGTCGACGTCGAGTCCGAGGTGAGTCAGCTTGACGGCGACGTTCACCTGCAGAGCCTCCGAGCGGAGGCGGTCGAGGATCTCCAGGTACTCGCCGGCCACCGCTCGCGCCTCCGCCTCGGTCGCGACGTCCTCGCCGAGCATGGTCGTGTTGGCCGCGAGGCCGCGCTCGTTCAGACCGCGCAGGACCCCCACGCAATCGTCGAGCGTCTCGCCACCGACGAAGCGGGCGGCGCCGAGGCGCATGCCGTAGGCGCTGACGAACCGGCGGACAGCGCGATTGTGCGCGCCGGCGAGGATCGCCTTCCGGGCGAGGCTCACGGGTAGCGGTCGGCGACCAGGCGATCGACCTCCTCGCGCTCCGCGTCGGTCAGCCCTCGGAGCGGGGCACGCACGTCCTCGGCCACCGGCACACCGCGCTGCCCGAGGACGCGCTTCAGCGCCGAGTGCCGCGGGAAGCGCTCGATCGAGGCCCGCAGCACACCGAGGCGCTCGGCGCCCTCGGCGCTCGGCGCACGCACGACCTCGGCGACGAGATCGGGGAACGCGGCCGCGAGCCCCGACACGGCGCCGACCGCGCCGCGCGACATCCCCTCGAAGATCAACGACTCGGGCCCGACGAAGACCGCGAGGCCCTCGATCAGATAGGGCTGGAACCGCTCGAGCGGCGTATCCGAGACCTTCAGGCCGACGAGATTCGACACGCGCTCGCGGAGCCGCTCGATCACCGGCAGCGGAATCGGGTAACCGCTCGTTCGCTCGAACTCGTAGAGGAAGAACGGGGTCGGCGCGCAGGCCTCCGCCGCGGCGGCGAAGTGCGCCAGCAGGGCGGACTCGTCGAGCTGGAAGTAGGGCGGGGCGATCACCGCCACGGCGTCGGCGCCCCGCTCCGCCGCGTGCGTGGCGAGTGCGACCGTGTCGCGGGTCGTCTGCGCCCCGCAGTGGACGAAGACCTGGAGCCGCCCGGCGGCCGCCTCCAGGAAACGCTCGGACGCCCGCCGGCGCTCGTCGACGCCGAGCGCTATGCCTTCCCCCGTCGTCCCGAGTGCGAGGATGCCGGCCAGCCCGGCCCGCTCGTAGAAGTCGACCAGCGGCCCGAAAGCCTCGTCGGCGACGGCGTCGCCGCCGTCTCGGAGCGGCGTGACCGCCGCCGCGAGCGCACCTCCGATCGAAGCGGAATGCGTCAGCAGCTGAAGCTGCCCGAGACCGACTTGCCGTCGAGGGTCGTCGCGGTGATGGCGGGCGCGACGAGCGAACCGACGGCTGCGGCAACGCCGAGGCTCTTCACGCGACCAACCCTATGGAGGCGCCGACGAACCTGTCAATTGGCTCGCGCCGAGCTCCGGCGGCACGTACCTTCGCAGGCCAATGGCGCGACCGGCGAAGCGCGGAAGGGCTGGAAAGCAGCTCACCGCGGTCGCCGTCTCGGCCGTCACGACGCTCCTCTTCCTCGGTCCGGCCGGAGCTCGCGTGATCCAGGGGACGGCGGGGCCTGACCGGCTGCTCGGAACGGCCGGGGCCGACGTGATCGAGGGCTTCGGCGGGGCCGACCGAATCGACGGCGGCGCAGGCGCCGACATCCTCGCGGGCGGCGACGGGCCGGACATCCTCCTCGGCGGGCCCGGGAACGACAGCTTGAGCGCCGAGGTCGACTGCGAAACGACCAGCCGTCAGCTCTCGCGCGACAGCTTCGGGAGCTTCTCGGGGCACCACGAGACCGAGGTCGAGCCCGATAGCTTCGCCTTCGGCTCGACTTCGGCGGACGGCATCCGCTGGTCGTCACCGATCCGTGTCCTGACCGGAAGCCCGGCGCAGCAGCTCGCCTACGTGTGCCGGGGCTCGGCGTCGACCCGGTCAGCTCCGGCAGGCGGACCCGGCTGGCAGTGGTCTACTACTCGCTTCCGCAGCAAGGCGGCTGCGGGTTCGGCATCTGCGCGGCAGTCGACGTAGCCCTGATCGGCTCACGGGACGGCGGGCGCCACTGGACGCGTCCGGTGCGGCTGACGACGCGCTCGATGCCGCTGTCCTGGATCGCCGACGGCAGCATCGGCGGCTTCTTCGGCGACTACTCTCGACCTCGTGGGTCGGCGGCAGATCGCCGGCTTCCCGCAAAGCAAGTAACACAGTGTTACTTGCTTCCGTCCTGGAGCTCTGGCTCGGTCCCGTGACCAAGTAACACTGTGTTACGAAGTCCGGGCTGTCGCTCTCGGCTAGCCGCCGCTCTTCGAGAAGTGCTGGTAGTCCTTGACGCCCGACCAGTAGCCGCCCCAGCCCCAGCCGACGGCGGTGAACGCGTCGACGAGGGTGCCGCCCGGATACGCCATCCCGGCGCGGATGCGGGACCGGTCGACGTAGGTCAGGCTGGCCTTGTGTGAGGTGCTGCCGCCGCTGACGTACGGGTTCTCGATCGGATTCACGTCGATCGCATGGCCGTAGGCGTGCTCGGACCAGTTGCTCGAGCCCGTGGCGTTCCGGCAGTTGAAGGCCGAGGTGTTGTCGGCCTCGATCGACCGGAAGTCGCTGCCGCCGTAGTCGTCGACGAGCCGCATCCGGCGGATCGCGAAGCGGGCCGCGTACAGGCGGCGGAACACGGAGACGATCGCTCCAGTCGAGTCCGCGTTCACGACCACGACGCCGGTGTGGACGCGCCTGTCGAAACCCCAGTGCCGCGCGGTGACGAGCCGGAGATCGGAGATCGGCACCGGGCAGCCGGCGTGCCACGAGATCCCGTCCATGCGCGCGGCGAGCGAGGGGCCGATGCGCGCGACGGAAGCGCGGAACACCGAGGGCCCGCCGCTGCCTGCCTGGGCGGCGAGCCCCGCGACGAGAACGGCCGCGAGGAAGGCTGAGCGCTTCAAGAAGTCGGGACGGCGAGATTCGAACTCGCGGCCTCCGCGTCCCAAACGCGGCGCGCTAACCAGGCTGCGCTACGTCCCGTCGAGTTGAAAGTGTAGGGGTCGGTGTCCGACGCCTCCGCCATCCCTTCCGAGCAGGCTCCCCCGTACGAGCGGCGCCCCGCGCTCGGGTACCTCATGGTCTCGGCTGCGGCGATCCTGTTCGCGGTCAACGGAACTGTCGCGAAGATCGTTCTCTCGACCGGGATCTCGTCGTTTCGCCTCGCCCAGATCAGGTCGACGGGGGCGCTGCTCGGGCTCGCGGCCGTCGTGGTGCTCACGCGCCCGCAGACCCTTCGAACGACGCGCCGGGAGCTCCCTCACCTGATCGTGTTCGGAATCTGCGGAGTGGCACTCGTCCAGCTGCTCTACTTCCTGGCGATCCGCCGCCTACCGGTCGGAGTCGCGTTGCTGATCGAGTACCTGGCGCCGCTCCTGGTGGCGCTCTGGGCGCGCTTCGGGGCGCGCGAGACCGTCCGCCGGCACATCTGGGCGGCGCTCGCGCTCTGCCTCGTCGGTCTCTCGCTCGTCGTCGACCTCTGGAGCGGCGTAACGCTGAACGGCACGGGCGTCGCCTTCGCGCTCCTCGGCGCGGTGTCGCTCGCCGTCTACCTCCTGCTCGCCGAGCGCTCGGTGGCGGGACGCGACTCGCTGTCGCTGCTCGCCTACGGCTTCCTCTTCGCCTCGCTCTTCTGGGCGGCGGTTCAGCCCTGGTGGTCGTTCCCCGCGAGGATCGTCGGCAGCGACGTGTCGCTCCTCGGCCGCTTCGACGCTTCGCTGCCGGTGTGGGCGCTGCTGATCTTCATGGTCCTGCTCGGGACGATGGCCCCGTTCGCGCTGATCGTCGGTTCGCTGCGCCATCTTTCCGCGACGCGCGTGGGGATCGTGGCGATGCTCGAGCCCGTCGCCGGCGCGGTGGTCGCCTACGCGTGGCTCGGTGAGACCCTCGGCGGGATCCAGCTCGCCGGCGGCGCCGTCGTCCTCGCCGGGATCTTTCTGGCGCAAACAGCACGCTGAACATGCAGTTTCCTCACGAATTGCTCACAACGTCCTAAACATCTTGTACGGTTTTTGCGCTCTTGCGCCGACGAATCCTGCCTGTACTTCTCGTGCTCGCAGGCGTACTTCTCGTGGCTGCTCCGGCATCGGGGGGGTTGTCACCATCCGAGAAGGCGCTGCTGAGCGTCATGAACGAAAGCCGGGCCGCGCATCGCCTACCGCCCTTCAAGGTCGATCCCCGACTCGAGCTGGCCGCGCGCGCACACACCCGCGACATGGTCGAGCGGCGCTACTTCGACCACGGCCCGTTCGCCGACCGGATGGTGCGCTACCGCGTCCAGGGTCGCGTCATGGCCGAGAACATCGCCTGGTGGCCCGGCTACAGCATCGCCCGCGCGGTCGTGCGGATGTGGCTGAAGAGCTCGGAGCACCGCGCCAACCTCCTTCGCCCCGGATTCCGCCGCGTCGGCATCGCCGCGCTGAACGGCCTCTTGAACGGCAGCAAGGTGAAGATGGTTACCGCGGACTTCGCGGGCCGCTAAGCTAAGCCCTAAGCCTGCTCGAGCAACGCACGGAGGGCCGCGAGCTTCTGGTGTCGCAGCTGGTCGCGCTCGCCGCGTGCCACCCGGTCGAGGAGGCCGCGGACGATCGGAGCCAGCTCGACGGGGTTGAACGGCTTCGTCACGTATTCCATACCACCGAGGTCGAGCCCTCGCGCGCGATCGCGGAGCTCGGCGCGTGCGGTGAGGAAGACGATCGGGATCTCCCCCGTGCCGTCGTCGTCCAGCAGTCGCTCCGCCACCTGCCAGCCGTCGAGCCCGGGCATCATCACGTCGAGGAGGATCACGTCGGGGCTGTCCTCGCGGGCCCTGTCGATGCCCTTCAGGCCGTCTTCGGCCTCCAGCACCTCCATGCCTTCCGCCTCGAGGTTGACGCGGCAGAGCAGCCGGATCGGCGCTTCGTCGTCGATCACCAAGACTCGCGTCATCTACCCCCCGCCCGGTCGAATCACTACGTATGCCCGTTCTCGCGCAGATCATGCACAGCACCCGCGGCGGCAGCACTCGGGGTGGTGGCCGGGATTGCGACCGCGAACCTCGAGCCCGAGCCCTCGCTCGAGTTGACGCTGATGCGGCCGCCCATCGCGGTGACGAGCTCCTGGGCGATGAAGAGGCCGAGGCCCGTGCCACCCAGGCGGCCCTCCCGGGCGGAGGCCTCCCCGCGGTAGAACTTCCGGAAGATCCGGTCCTGCTCGGCGTGCGGGATGCCGAGCCCCTCGTCCTCGACCTCCAGCTCCACCGCTCCGTTCCAGGAACGCGCCGAGACCGTCACCGTGCCGCCCTCGGGTGAGTACTTGACCGCGTTGTCGACCAGCTGGCTCAATACCTGGCGCAGCTTGTCGCCGTCGGCCTGCGCGTCGAGCGGCTCGTCGGGGAGCACGAGGACGAAGCGGTGGCTCAAGGTCTCCCCGCTCTCCTCGACACCGGCGACCACCTCGGCAACGATCGGTCTCACGTCGGTCGGAGCCAGCGTGACGACGAGGTCGCCGCTGTCGAGCCGGGCGACGTTCAGCAGCGAGTCGACGATGCGGGTCAGGCGCTCGGCCTCGGAGGCGATGTAGCCGAGGAAGGTCCGGCGCTCGTCGTCGCCGAAGGCAACGTCCGAGCGGAGAAGCGTCTCGGCGAAGCCGTAGATCGACGTCAGCGGCGTCCGCAGCTCGTGGGAAACCGCCGAGACGAACTCCGATTTCATCTGCTCGACCCCCCGCTCGGCCGAGATGTCGCGGAAGGCGAAGATCCGGCCCGACACCGCGCCGACCGGGTCGCGCATCACCGCCTCGGTCAGCGACAACCAGACACCCTCGTTCCCGCGGACGATCGACACGAGCCTGTTGCCGGCAGGTGCATCGCCCTCCGACTCGAGCTTGCGATGAAGGAGATCCACCGGTGGCCGTCCCAGGGCATGCAGGGCCGGAACACCGGTGATGCCCTCTGCGGCCGCGTTCCAGAGCACGACCTTGCCCTCGCGGTCGACGGCGACGATACCGTCCGCGATGTTGGCGAGGATGGCCTCGCTCCGCTCCTTCTCCTGCGTCACGCTCTGATACAGCTCCGCGTTGGCGAGCGCCGATGCAGCGCCTCCCGCGAGGGCGGCCAGTGCGTCCACCTCCTCCTGCCGCCACGTGCGGGGTGCCCGGCTGTAGACGGCGAGTACCCCATCGGCCTCCGTGGTCGCGAGCGGCGCTCCGAGGTAACCCCTGAAACCGGCCGCGAGAAGCGCATCGCCGCGCGCCTCCGGCCCCGCGTCGGCAACCGCGACCGGCTCGCCTGCTGCGACGACGTCGGCGGCAGGCCGCGAGCGCGCGGGCAGCCTGGAATCGAGCACCTCCTGCGCGGCGCCCGACACGGCCGCCACGACCAGATCGTCCCCGTCGAACACCGAGACGGCTGCGGCGTCGGCTCCCAGAAGCGCCTGGGCACGCTCGACCGCCTCGTCGAGCACCGCCGCCGGGTCGAGCTCTCTCGCCACGAGCCTGCCGCTCTGCGCCAGGAGCTGCGACAACGCCCTGGCGTTGCGCTCGGTCTCGAAGAGCTCGGCGCGCTCGAGCGCACCGCGCGCGGCCTGCGCCAGGTGTCCGGCCAGCTCGAGCTCATCGTCGCTCAACTCGCGCTCCTCCTCGAACAGCACGACGGCGAGACCTCCGTGCTCGGTGCGTGGAACGGCAAGCGGGATCGCGAGGAGCGAGCGGTACCCGAGCTCCTCCCCCCATTGCGTCCAGTCGTCGCCGAAGCGCTCGTCGTCGGCGAGCCTCGACGCGGCGAGCGTCCGGCGGTCGCGCGCGGCAGCGGCGAGCATCGGCGTCGACGCGAGGACACCTTCGCCGAGCTTCGCGGCGGCGCTTTCCGCCAGTCCACACGAGCCGGCTGCTGTCAGTTCGAGCTCGCCCGGCGTGAGTACTACGGCCGCGGCCGCTCCCAGCGCGTCGCATGCCGCCTGGGCGACGGCGTCAACAGTCTCCACGATCGAGAGCGGCTCACCCAGGACGGCCGCGATGCGATAGAAGCCGCGCTCGATCCGTGCCTGCCGCGCCCGCTCCTCGAAACTCTCGGCGTTGCGCAACGCGAGCGACGCGAGGCTGGCGAAGGCCTCGAGCAGCACCGCGTCGGCCTCGGTGAACTTCCTCGCGGGGTCCTTCGTCCCCACGCCGAGGACTCCCCTGGTCTCGTTCGACCACGTCACCGGAGCCACCATCACCCCGCGATAGTCGCGGTAGGCGTCGTGCTGGACGGGGCGCTCCACGGTCCCGTAGTCGTTGGAGACGGCCGGCCGGCGCGCCGCGATCGCCTCGCCGGCAAGCCCGTCGCCGATCGGGAATTCGAAACCGAGCAGGGACTCGGGAAGACCGTGCACCGCCGCGCACCGGAGTGTCCCGCGCCCGGGATCGACCAGGAAACAGTCGGCCGCATCCGCGTGCACGAGCGGGGCAACCTCGTCGACGAGCCGCTGCAGCACGGCCTCGAGCCGCAGCTCCGCGGTAACGACTCGAGCGGCTTTGAGCAGCGCCACCTGCTGCTCGAGGCGACGGCTGTTCTCGCGCAGAAGCTGCGCGGTATGGATCGCCAGCCCCGCCTCCCGGGCGACGGCCTCGGCAAGCGACACGTCCTCGGCCGACCACGGCCCCGCCTCGGCGCGGTGCAGCCCGAAGACCCCGATCATGCGATCGAAGACGAGAATCGGCGTGGCGAGAACCGAGTGAATGCCGAGGTCGAGCAGGGTTGCCCGGCCGCCGAGCGAGGCGTCCTCGAGCTCAGGGGCGAGGGCGACGTCCGCGAGCGCGACCGTCGTCCGGTTCCGCACCGCCAGGTTGGAGGCGGGCAGGCGGTCGGCGACGTCCCGAATCGGCGCCACCCCTTCCGCGTCCCACTCCGCGGCGATCGGCATCGAACGCGCCGCCTCGCCCAGGCGGATGAAGCAGCGGCTCACGCCCACCGCGCGTCCCGTCTCCTCGACCGCGACCCGAAGCACGGCGTCGAGGTCGAGCTCGGACCGGACTCGCCGGCCGATCGCGGCGACGAGCCGCTCGCGCTCGAGCGCATCGGCGAGCGCGGACGACGACCGCGTACGGTCGAGGGCCAGGGCAGCCTCGCCCGCAAGCGTCTGGAGGAGCGCCAGCTCCTCGGCGGAGAACGCCCTCGGCTCCCGCTGCGTCGCAACGACCACGACCGCAGTCACGCGGCCCCGGAATACGAGTGGGACGAAGGCCGCGCTCTTGGCGCCGACCTTGCTGACGAGCTCCCGGCGGAGGGCGGGTGAGCGCTCCGCGTCGTAGACGGACAGAGGCGCGGCCTCGAAGACGGCGCTGGCGATCCCGGAGGGTTGGCTGTGGAGATCGACGTCGAGCTCCCGCCACCACGCCTCCTCGCCGCCCGGGCCCTGGGCATGCAGCCCGGTGGCCGTGCGACCGTCCTCGCTGATCAGGACAACGCCGGCGAAGTCCAGCGCAAAGCGTCGGCGGACATGATCGACCAGTACCTCTGCGATCGACGTCTGGTCCTCGCTTCGCCCGAGGGCCGCCGAGACCGCGGTGAGCGCGTGCAGCTCGAGCGCATCCAGCGTCGTGGCCGGTCCGCGCTCGCGGCTGTCCCCCGA
>JBBRYK010000090.1:0-10678 GCA_038237665.1 Gaiellales bacterium
ATCACCTGGCCGAGGTGGAAGTCGCCGTGGTGGCGGATGATCCGTCCGAACGGGCCGCCACTCGCGATCATGCGGAGCTGGTCACGGATCTCCTCGCCGCGGCCGAGGATCGGCTCGAGCGCCTCGATCTGCGGGAGGTTGGCGAACATCCGCTCGATCTCCTCGTCGATCGACGCGACGAGCAGCGCGAGTGCCTCGGCGCTCGGCTCCTCCGGGGCGAACGCGGGATCACTGTTCTCGGAGGCGAGGGTCGTGTGCATCGCGGCGGTCACCTCGCCGAGGCGCGGGACGTGCTCCACGAACCGTTCCGGCTCGGAGCGAAGCGAATCGAGCGCGAAATCCCAGCCGTCGCTCTTGCCCTTGACGTAGTGCTGGAGGACACCGAGCGTCGCGTCCATCGGCGTTCCGACGTACGCATACCAGCCGGCCAGGGCGGGCACGTTCGGGAAGCCGCGCTCGGTCAGGAAGCGGAGCAGCTCGAGCTCCGGGTTGATGCCGGGCTCGAGGCGGCGGTACACCTTGAAGATGAGCCGCTCGTCGAACACCAGCGACGTGTTGGACTGCTCGGCGCCGACGGGACGCACCTCCCCGAGTGTGCCGACATCCTCGCCCTGGAACTCGACGATGCCATGCTCGGCTTTGACCGTCCGGTTCTCGTCGAGGAGGTCGGCGAGCGCCCGCGCGAGCTCGGGGTCCTCGAGCGCGTCGTAGACGGCCCAGCCGTGGCGGCGGTCGATCACACCCTCGCGTCCCGTGTCCCGGCGGAAGCCGAGCGGAAGCTGGTAGAGCTCGTGCGTGCCCGGATGGAAGCCGATCTCGACGAGCGCGAGGGCGAGGGTCGGGTCGCCCTCACGGAGCACCGGCGCCTCGATGATCCGCGCGTGCGCGACGTCCCGGGACTTGGCGCCGAACCAGCGCAGCCCGACCACGTACTCGAGCAGTCGCTGCTCGTCGGGGAGTGGAAGTTCCTTCATTCCGGCGTCCTCAGCTGGAACCAGAAGAACCCGCGGGGAGCGAGCGTCAAGAGGTAGGGCAGCTCGCCGATCGCCGGAAAGCGGGAGTACCCGAACATCTCTTCGGGCTCCCGGCCCGCGAAGCGCGAGAGGTCGAGCTCGACGGCCTGCGCCGAGCGGGCCAGGTTGTGCACGCAGAGGACGATATCGTCGGCGTACTGGCGCAGATGGGCGAAGATCCGGCGGTTCTCCGGTCGCAGGGCCTCGTAGGTGCCGAGGCCGAAGACCGGATGCTCCTTGCGGAGGGCGATAAACCGTCGCAGCCAGCGCAGCAGCGACGTGGGTGTCCGAAGCTGCGCCTCGACGTTGACCGCCTGGTAGCCGTAGACCGGATCCATCAGCGGCGGCAGGTACAGCTGCGCCCAGTCCGCCCGCGAGAAGCCGGCGTTACGGTCGCCCGTCCACTGCATCGGCGTGCGCACGCCGTCGCGGTCGCCCAGAAAGACGTTGTCGCCCATGGCGATCTCGTCCCCGTAGTAGAGGACGGGTGAACCCGGCAGCGAGAAGAGGATGGCCTTCATCAGCTCGATCTCGTCACGGCCGTTGTCGAGGAGAGGGGCGAGCCGGCGGCGGATGCCCAGGTTGAGCTTCATCCTCGGATCCTTCGCGTACTCGGCGTACATGTAGTCGCGCTCCTCGTCCGTGACCATCTCGAGCGTCAGCTCGTCGTGGTTTCGAAGGAACAGGCCCCACTGCGCGTTGTCGGGGATCGAGGGCGTGCGGTCGAGGATCTCGACGATCGGCGTGGCGTCCTCGCGCCGCAGCGCCATGAACATGCGCGGCATGACCGGGAAGTGGAAGGCCATGTGGCACTCGTCGCCGTCGCCGAAGTACGCGACGACGTCCTCCGGCCACTGGTTCGCCTCGGCCAGCAGGACCCGATCCGGGTACTTCGCGTCCACCTCGGCCCGCACCCGTTTCAGGTACTCGTGCGTCTCGGGGAGGTTCTCGCCGTTCGTCCCGTCCCGCTCGTAGAGGTAGGGGACGGCGTCGAGCCGGAAGCCGTCGATGCCGAGGTCGAACCAGAAGCGCAGGACGTCGAGCATCGCCTCCTGCACTTCGGGGTTGTCGTAGTTCAGGTCGGGCTGGTGCGAGAAGAAGCGGTGCCAGTAGTACTGGTCGGCGATCGGATCCCAGGTCCAGTTCGAGGGCTCCGTGTCGACGAAGATGATCCGCGCCTCCGGCCAGCGGTCGTCGGTGTCCGACCAGACATACCAGTCCCGTTTCGGCGAGTCGCGGCTCGACCTGGCCTCCTGGAACCAGGGGTGGTCGGAGGAGGTGTGGTTCATGACGAGATCGGCGATCACGCGCATCCCCCGCTGGTGGGCCTCGTCGACGAAGAGCCGGAAGTCCTCGACGGATCCGTAATCGGGGTGGATCTCGTTGAAGTTGGCGATGTCGTAGCCGCCGTCGCGAAGCGGCGAGCGGTACATCGGGAGGAGCCACAGACAGTCGACGCCGAGCCACTGGAGATAGTCGAGCTTCTCGATCAGCCCGCGGAAATCACCCGACCCGTCCCCGTTGCCGTCGAAGAAGCCACGAATGTGGATCTCATAGAAGACGGCCCGCTTGAACCACAGCGGCTCCGACTCGAACCAGTTGCCCGCGGCTGGCGGCTCGGCGGCCGGGCGAGTGCTCATACGGCGCGGAGGATGTGGCTCTGGCCGGGCCCCAGGCGCAGGAAGTTGCGGCCGATGCGCCAGGAGAAGACCTGCTCCGAGAGGAGCTCGGTGGGCTCGAACGCGGGCGGCAGGCCCAGTTCGACCGGGACGATGCACACGCCGTCCTGCGGGGCGAACGGATCGAGGTTCACACAGACGATCACCGTGTTTCCGGCCTCCTGCTTGGCGTACGCGATCAGCTGGTCGTTCTCGGTCTCGAGGAAGCGGATGTTGTCAATTCGCTGCAGCGCCGGGTTGGCGCGCCGCGCCTCGTTGACCCGCTTGACGAGTGGGAGTAGCGGCCCGTCGAGTGTCCGTTGCTTCGCCTCGTACTTCTCCGAGTCGAGATATTCCTCGCTGCCGGCGCGCAGAGGCACGTTCTCGCAGTGCTCGAACCCCGAGTAGATGCCGTAGGCGGGGGAGAGCGTGGCGGCGAGGACGAGCCTGGCCTCGAAGGCGGGGCGCCCGCCGAGCTGGAGGTACTCGTGGAGGATGTCCTGGGTGTTCGCGAAGAAGTTCGGGCGGAAGTACTGGGGCAGGTCGGAATGAATCAGCTCGGTCAGGTACTGCTGCAGCTCTGCTTTCGTGTTCTTCCAGGTGAAATACGTGTAGGACTGGTTGAACCCGGCCTTGGCCAGCGCGGCCATGACGACCGGCCGGGTGAAGGCCTCGGAGAGGAAGATCACGTCCGGGTGCGCCGCCCGGACCTCGCGGAGCAGCCAGGCCCAGAACGGGATCGGCTTCGTGTGCGGGTTGTCCACGCGGAAGACCTTCACGCCCTGGCCTACCCAGTGCAGGACGACATCGCGCAGCGCTTCCCAGAGGCCCTGCCAGTCCTCCGAGTCGAAGTTGACGTTGTAGATGTCCTGGTAGCGCTTGGGCGGGTTCTCGGCGTACTTCAGCGTGCCGTCGGGGCGCCGGTAGAACCACTCCGGGTGCCGCTCGAGCCACGGGTGGTCGGGTGAGGTCTGGATCGCGAAGTCGAGGCAGATCTCGATCCCGAGAGCCTTTGCCTTCTTGACGAGCCGTCGGAAGTCGGCCGGGGTGCCGATCTCCGGTGCGATCGCGTCGTGGCCACCTTGCTCCGAGCCGATCGCCCAGGGGCTGCCGGGGTCCTCGGGCCCGGCTACGAGCGCGTTGTTCCGGCCCTTGCGGTTCGTGCGCCCGATCGGGTGGATCGGCGGCAGGTAGACGACGTCGAAGCCGAGCTCGCGGAGCTCGGGCAGCATCTTCTCGACGCCCTTGAACCCACCCCACGAACGTGGGAAGAGCTCGTACCAGGCGCTGAAGCGGGCGATCGTCGGGTCGACCTCGACGAGCAAGGTGGCTGCCGACACGAACTCCGAGCGGTCGGACTCCGTCGAGGCGAGGCCCTCCTCGACCGTCAGCCTTTCGACCTTGTACAGCTCTGCCCCCTCGGCGAGCTCGCTGGCCAGGTCCTTCTGGCCGGCGTCGACCTTGCGCTGGATCTCCCAGCGCCAGGAGGCGAAGCTGTCGACCCACGCTCCGACGGCGAACTCCCAGCGTCCGCAACTGTCGGGGACGAACGTCGCCGTCCAGCGGTCGGCCGCGTGCTGGTGCATCTCGACCTCGCGCCAGCGCTTCTCGCCCGTCTTCCGGTACCGCACGGCTGCGCCCAGAGCTTCGTGGCCGTCGCGAAAGACGTCTGCCCAGACCTCGACGGCCTCGCTCACGGTTCGCTTGACCGCGTAGCGGCCGCAATCCAGCTGCGGCCAGACGTTCTCGATCTGAATGCGGGCGGGCTTCGTCCGGGGAGCAGGCACGTCGTTCGCTTTCAGGGGAGCCGAATCGGTAAACAACCCTAGGTGAACCTGCCTCGTGCCAGCGGCGTGCTCCTCCATCCGACGTCGCTCCCGGGCGGGCGGATCGGGCCGGAGGCCCGCGCCTTCGTCGATTGGCTCGTTGCCGCCGGCCAGTCGTTGTGGCAGATCCTGCCGCTCGGCCCGCCGGACGAGCTCGGGTCGCCTTACCGGGCCGCATCGGCGTTTGCGGGCTGGCCGGGGCTCCTGGCAGAGCCGGAGGCGCCGGTCGGCGAGCACGAGGTCGAGGACTTCTTGGCGCGCCATCCCTACTGGAGCGCAGACTGGGCCGCGTTCGCCGGTGCGGGGGCGATCGCCGGTCAGGTGCGGTTCGAGCGGGAGTGGGGGGCGCTTCGCGCCTACGCGGCTGCGCGGGGCGTACGGCTGATCGGCGACCTTCCGATCTACGTCGCGCCCGGGAGCGCGGATCACGTCTCGCATCCCGAGTTCTTCCAGAGTGGCGCGGTAGCCGGTGTGCCGCCCGACGCGTACACGCGGAACGGCCAGCTCTGGGGGAATCCGCTGTACGACTGGGGCGCGCTGCGGGCGACCGGGTACCACTGGTGGATCGAGCGCTTCCGGCGGACGTTCGAGCTCGTCGACCTGGCGCGGGTCGACCACTTCCGCGGCTTCGTCGCTTACTGGGCCGTCCCGGCACGGAACCGCACGGCCCGGCGCGGGGTCTGGCGGCGGGGGCCCGGGCGTGAGGTCTTCGCCGTCGCAGAGGCCGAGCTCGGTTCCCTCCCCCTGATCGCGGAAGACCTCGGCGTGATCACGCCGCCGGTCGTTCGGCTCCGGCGGGAGCTCGGCCTGCCCGGCATGGTCGTCCTCCACTGGGCGTTCACGGGTGGGCCGGCGAACCCGCACCGGCTCGAGAACCACGAGGAGAACTCGATCGCGTACACGGCGACGCACGACAACGACACAACCGTGGGCTGGTGGCAATCGCTGTCGCGCGCCGAGCGGCGCGCGACCGGGCTACCCGGGGTCGAGCCGAGCTGGGAGCTGCTCGACCTGGCTTTCTCGTCGCCCGCTCGACTGGCGATCGCGCCGCTTCAGGATGTGCTCGGCCTCGGGAGCGTTGCGCGGATGAACACCCCCGGCCGAGCGCACGGCAACTGGCGCTGGCGCCTCGACGAGGGCGCGCTCACGAGCGAGCTGGCGGCTCGGCTCCGCACGGCGACCGAAGAGCACCGGCGCCTGGCTCCGGTCTGAGCTTGTAACACAGTGTTACTTAGCCGAACACGCGGGTGACCCAGCGCTGCGCCTTGTCGCCCTTCTCCGCCAGATCGAGGACGAGCTGCTCGCGCGAGGTTCTCAGCTCGCAGGCTGCTTTGTCGACCCCCCGCAGAACGAGGCGCTGGGCGAACGGATCCCAGCCGTCGCCTGAAACTGTGGCCGGCGCGCGGCAGGGGTCACGCTTCGCGACGTGACCGTATGAAAGTCCCCCGGCGGCCAGCTCGAGCGCGAGAACCGCACAACCGAGCCCAAGCGCCAGCCGTAGCCCACGACCTAGTAACACAGTGTCACTTGCGCCTCTGCGGCGGAACCCGAGCGCGGCGACCGGGAGAGCGAGGAGTGCGCAGAGGAGGAACGCCCGGCGGAAGCTCGAGGTGGCGACGGCCCGGATCGTTCCCTCCAGGGAGCGCTCGAGTCCGCCGAGCGCCGGCGAGTCGCCGCGGCGGGCGAAATCCGGGCCGAAGTCGGGCAGCGAGCCTCTCGGGGTGTGCTTGATCCGCCGCACGAGGTCGCCGGCCAGCGGCGCCTTCGTTCCGAGGGGCAGCCCCGAGTCCAGGACGAGCGCGGTGCCTGCCTCCTCTGCGCGGGTCGTCCCGGTCGCAAGATCATGGGCCAGCAGGGGTGTCAGCAGCAGGAGCGCTGCGACGAGGCCGACGTGCCGCGAGGCAACCGACCAGTCCCCCGAGCTGTGCGTAAACGCCGGCACCGTGAGCCCGAGCCCGGCGCCGCAGAGGGCGAGCCCGGCGACCACCCAGACGACGCCGCTCGCCGGAACCAGGGCCACGGCCGCTAGCCCCGCAGCGACGAGCAGCGCGCCGGCCGTGGCCGACCCCGGCCGTCTTCCGAGCCAACGTGCGGCCAGGGTGCCCGCCGGGATTGCGCTGACGACCGCCGCGGCGCGGAGCGGCGAGTAGCCCCAGACCTCGATCAGCAGCACGACGACGAGGAAGAGCGCTCCGACGAGCGCGCCGGAGACGAGCGCGAGCGCGACGTTCGCACCGAGGCGCCGGAGCCGCCCGATGGCTTCCCCCCGAGCGAGGGCCGCCGCCGGTGCCGCGCCCACGGTGGCCAGCAGCGCGATCGCGGCGATCGGCGCCTGCGCGAGGAAGATCGCGCGCCAGTCGAACGCTTCCGTCAGCGCGCCGCCCGCGGCCGGGCCGAGCGCGGCGCCGAACGCCCCGGCCAGCGCCCACCGCGCCGTCCCGCGCGCGGGATCGCCCGACCAGGCGCGCGCCAGCGGCAGCGAGCCGGCCAGAAGGCAGGCCGCGCCGAGGCCCTGCGCGCTGCGGAAGGCGACCAGCGGCCAGAGCGACGGAGCGAACGCGCAGGCAAGCGAAGCGCCCAGGAAGACGATTAGCCCGCAGCGGGCGAGCCGCGCCGGATCGATGCGCCGCCCCACGCGCACCAGCACGAGTGCGACCGCCGCGACCACGAGGTTGTACGAGGTGATGACCCACGCGACCCCTTCGATCGAGGTGTCGAACCGCCGGAGCAGCTCCGGGAGGGCGAGGACGACAATCGAGGAGTCGGCGAAGGCAAGTGCGACCGCCGCACCGAGGAAAGTGAGGCGCGCACCACGCGCGAACGAGCTCACAGCACGGCCTAGTCTGCCAGCGGCTCCAGAGCCAGCGCGGCGGTTCGCCGCCCGATCTCGGGCGTGAACTTGAACCCGTGCCCGCTGCAGGCCGAGCAGACGACGACCAGGCCGTGGCGCTCGAGCACGAACCTCTCGTCTTCGGTCGTCGTGTACAGGCAGGTCTCCACGAGCGCCGCTTCGGGCTCGGCGAGGTCGTAGCGCTCCCGCACCCAGGCGGCGGCGGCAGCCGCAGCTCTTCGATCGGGAAGTCCAGGGACGTCGGGATCCGTCTCCTGCCCCCAACGATGCACACCGGCCTTCAGGCCGATTCCCGGGCTCGGCAATGCATAGGCCTCCAGCTCCGGGCTGGGCGGGTTCCCGCGGTCGATCACGGTCGGAAGTCCGTCCGGCGAGGCAAGCCGGAAGTGCGCAACCGTCTGGCGGGAGACGGTGACCGGGAGGACGATGCCGACCTCGCCCACCAGCCCCTTCGCCCAACTGCCGGCGGTGACGACGACGACGCGCGCATCGAGCCTTCCGTCCGTCGTCTCGACGCCCACCGTGTCATCACCCGGGTCGAGCGCCTCCACCTTGGTCCCTTCGCGAATCTCGGCTCCGTGCGCCGAGGCGGAGCGTGCGAGCGCGAGCCGGGCGCGCTCGGCGAGCGCGAAGCCACCTTCGGCGTGGAAGAGAGCCTCACGGTCGGGGAGATGCAGCCCTGGGAAGCGCCGACGCAGCTCACCGGCGTCCAGCAGCTCGGCCTCGACGCCGTTCTCCGCGAGGGCGTCGGCGTACTCGCTCAGATCGCCGCCGACGTCGAGAGACCCGCTCGTCTCGATCAGGGTCTCGCGGGCCTCATCCTCAAGCTCGCGCCAGAGCCGGAGCGCCGACAGGGCCATGCGAACCCAGGCCGGATCGGCGTACGAGAGCCGGAAGATGCGGCTCGTGCCGTGGCTCGAGCCGCGGGTGTGCCCGAGCTCGAACTGCTCCAGCAGGGTCACGCTCTTCCCGGCCCTCGCGAGAGCGCGCGCGGTCGCCAGCCCCATCACGCCCCCGCCGACGACAGCCACATCCACGCGCCGCATCACGGCGGCGAATACTAGGTGGGAGCCGCGGTCTCCTCGCGGGCGAGCGGCTCGCGCTTCATCAGCCGCTCCTCGAAGTTGCGCCGAAGCTGCTCGCCGGTAACGCGCAGCTTGTAGCGCGTCCGGCGCGGCTCGAGATGGACGATCTTGACCGTCTCGTCACGCCGCGCGTAGTAGATGCGCGCGTAGCACTCGGCTTCGCTCAATGGCCGGAGTCTGCTCAGGACACCATCCTTTCCGTGCCCACGCGCCGCGTCAAGTCGATACGTTCCCCGGATGCCAGTTCCAATCGAACGGCCGTCGAAGATCGTCTGTGTCGGCCTCAATTACCGCGACCACGCCGAGGAGCAGGGAGAGCCGCTGCCCGAGCGGCCGATCCTGTTTGCCAAATGGCCGAATACCCTGATCGGACCGGGGGAGCCGATCGTGGTGCCCGAGATCGCCACACGTGTCGACTACGAGGCCGAGCTGGGAGTCGTGATCGGCTCGCGCGTGCGCGGTGTCTCGAAGGAGAACGCGCTCGAGGCGGTGCGTGGTTACCTCTGCCTCAACGACGTCTCGGCCCGCGACCTCCAGTTCGCAGACAAGCAGTGGACGCGCGGCAAGTCGCCGGACACGTTCTGCCCTGTGGGTCCCGCGCTGGTTCCGGCGGCGGAGGTTCCCGACCCGCAGGCGCTCACGATTCGCGCGATCCTGAACGGCGACGTGATGCAGGACTCGTCGACGTCGAACATGGTGTTCGGCGTGGCCGACCTGATCGCGTTCATCACGCAGGCGATCACGCTCGAGCCGGGCGACCTGATCGCCACGGGCACGCCGGCCGGGGTCGGCGCCTTCCGAGACCCGCCCGTGTTCATGCGGCCGGGCGACGAGATCACGATCGAGATCGAGGGGCTCGGAGCGCTGACGAACCCGGTGGCGAGCTAGCGGAGCGCGACGACCGCCACGACGAGGACGGCGGCCAGCACCGCGGCGAAGACGATCAGCTGGCTGTGACCGCCGGAGCGGCCGGGCGGCTGCGCGACTGCCCTGGCGCTGGACGGGGAGCGGGCGAGCTGCGCCTGGAGCCCGCGGCGAATGTCGTCGGGCGCACTGGAGTATGTGCGGAGATCCTCGGGAAGCTTTGCGAGCGCCTCGCGATAGCAGCCGACCGTGTAGTGGCCGGTGACGCGGTTGTCGGCCGACCAATCCGAGATGACGCGCTCCCAGCACGCGGGGCTGCCCTGGGCCGTCCCGGCGACAGCCAGGAAAGCGGCGCAGAAGAAGAACAGAGCAAGAATCGACCCCTTCATCCCTCCCTTCTATCGGGAGCGAGGGCGATGGAAACGCCGAAACGATGCGGCTTTACCGTTTTTTTAAGAAGCCGGTGAGTCCGGTGAGTCGGCTCCAGAAGGCGCTGAAGGCGAGCCCGAGGCCGCCGACCGCCTTGACCGGGCGCGCGTCCTCTGGCGCCGGCGGCGTGTCCGACACCGCTTCCTGGAGCTTCGCCGCGAGGCAGTCCGCGAACCGCTTGACGAGCTGGTTCGACACGTCGGCGACGATGCCGCGACCGTACTGCGCGACCGCTCCGCGGAGGGTGAGCTCGGTGGCAATCGTGACCCGCGTGCCGGCGCCTGCGGGCTCCAGTGACGAGGTGATCGTCGCCTCGGCGGCACCTCGGCCCTTCACCTCGCGCGCCTTCGCGGCGAGCACGGCGCGCTGCGCACCCTCGTCGGCCTCCGTGCACTCGACGTCGGTCGCGAACTGGAGCGCGATCGGTCCGAGCTTCACATGCATCGTCGCCTTCCAATGCGTGTCGTCGACGATCTCGTTCAGCTCGGCTCCCGGCATGCAGGGAATGACGCGGGGCACGTCGTTCAGGAGCTGCCAGGCCTGCTCCGGCGGCGCGGGCACCTCGAACGTGTTCTCCAGGAGCACGTGCCGACTTTACTAGGATCGCCCCGTGACTCCGGAGGAGCGCGAGGCGGCCGCCCTCGACTGGATCGCCCCTTACGAGCACGTGACGCATCTGCTGCGCACGCGGGACTGGGTGCTCGAGCTCTGGCCCGACGCTCCCGAGGCGTTGATCCTCGCCGCCCTGACCCACGACATCGAGCGCCACTACCCCGGCGGGCCCGAGTACGAACCGGGGGTGCAGAGCCCCGACGACTTCGAGTACCGCTGGCAGCACTCGATGCGCTCCGCCCAGTTCGTGCACGAGTGGCTCTACCGCCACGGCGCGACCGACGAGCTCGTGCTGGCGGTCGAGACGCTCGTCCTCCTGCACGAGTTCGGCGGCGACGAC
>JBBRYK010000091.1:0-10575 GCA_038237665.1 Gaiellales bacterium
ACCTTCTTGAAGGCCGGGAACGACGGCTTCGGAGTGGCGTCGCGCCAGACCGCGCCCGACTGCCAGCCGCGGAGGTCGGCGTCGTCGCGAAGCAGGTAGTTGAAGAACGCGGCGACATAGGGCTGGCAGTACGCGAGGCGGACGCCGTCGGTGACCTGGGTCGCCTGATCCGGGGCCGGGCTGGCCGCGTCGGGGTGGGTCGCCAACTCCCCCCCGGCCCGGGGAGGTACGAGTCGCGGAACGTTCTCCACGGACCGGTAGAGGCGACGCTTACCTGCGGCGATCGTCGTCTGGTAGCCCGACTCGAGATACCAGATGAACGCACACTTGTCCTTGACACAGCGGCCGGGGACGGGCTGGGCCGTGCCGGCGAAACCCTGGTCGAGGGCATCGACCAGCTTGGTCCAATCGCCTTCCGCGATCATCGAGCCTTCGTGTTCGCGCCACGGCCGCTCGGAGGGCGTGGCGCCGTAATTGTGTTGCGCGACGTTGTCGAAGATGGGCCGGGCCCGGTGGCTCGCCCGGTACGCCTGTCCGAGCTTGACGATGAAGTTGGCTGGGGAGTGCGAGACGTTGCTGACCGCCTGGGGATCGTCATTGCCGTTCGGGGATGTCGCCGGCGCGAGCAGGTTCACCTCCGGCCGGAACGCGTGGACCAGGTCGTAGCAACGGGCCAGGAGCGCCTCGTACGCGGCGGGTGCGACGCTCTTGCCGCTGCTGAACTGCGGCTGCCAGTCGGTTGACTTGTTGGGCTCGTTCCAGATCACGATGTCGTTGATCGTCGGATACCGCGTGATCAGGTTGCGCACGAACGTGCAGTACGCGGTTCGCGCGCCGGCCGTCTGCGGGGCGCGTCGTGCAGCCGTGCCGGTGACCACGACGACGATCCGCAGGCCCAAGGCCTCCGCCATCGGTCGATCCCAGGCCGTCGTCTGAGCCTTGGAAAGCCTCGTCTGCCCGGTCTCCCAGTAGATCGGCACACGGAACCCGTCGGCGCCCAGCAGCCTGGCGGTCGTCACCGCCTGGATCGGGTTCTCCAGAAGCCAGTGGTCGTCGAAGCCGAAGAGGAGCCCGGCGTCGCCTCGTGCGGGCGCAGCAAGGACGACGGCGCATGCCGCCGCCGCAACCAGCATCCACAGCTTCCTGCCCGAGCGCAGGTAGCCGAGTGTAGCTCCGAGAATCGATGCCTTGGTCCTGTGGCCACCGTCGCCGTCGGCGACGAGATCCAGTTCCTCTAACTCAGTCGTTCCACCAGCCGGGGCTCATCTCGATGTCGTCCACGCCGAGGCCGCGGGATCCGAAGGCGATGATCTCGATCCCGTCTGACCCGCCCTCGAAGTTCCGCATGGTTCCCGGCGCGACACGGACAGCGTCCCACTGCTCGAGCTCGACGATCTCGTCGTCGAGCTTGGCGCGGCCGCTGCCGCCGACGACGACGTAGAGCTCTTCCTCCTGCTTGTGCTTGTGCCCGAACGGCGTGCGCTGGTTGGGCTTGATTCGCTGGTAGCTGCCCTGTGTTCGATTCTGCTCCGACCCGGCTTCGGCAAAACGGAGCGCTTCCACCTCCAAGTAACACTGTGTTACTTGCGCGTCGGACGCTCGAAGCGGCCTGCTCCGAAACGGTTTCCGGCACTTAGTGACACCGTGTTACTAAGTCCGCCGGGCGCTGCGAATCACCAGGCGCCGCCTCCGCCGCCTCCGCCTCCGCCCCCGCCGCCTCCGGAGAAGCCGCCGCCTCCGCCGCTCGAGCTGGAACTGGAGGGCGGCGCCAGGGCCGAGCCGAAGCCGGCCGAGAGGTCGCCGATGTTGATCGCGCTCGCCCCCGAGCCGAGGTCGCCGCCGGGGCTGATCCAGTAGATGGTGCTCTGCTGGACGAGCTCCGGCGACATGTGGATCTGAGCGCCCTGGAGCACCCGCTCGGCGATCCCGAAGGCGATTCCGTAGACGAGGAAGCGCTCCCAGAGCTCGAGCGTCGCGGGTGGCGCCTCGTCGAGGCGAGGGAAGTCGGTCAGGTAGGCGCGAAACGCCTGCCAGCGCTCCGCCTCCTTCTCGGCGTCGGGACGGCGCCTGCGCCACAGCCGCACCTGGAGCGCGGCGATGAAGAGGATGACCGCATTGACGGCACAGCAGATCCCGAGCGTGAGCAGAACGACGTCGCTCCACCGTGGCTGGACCGACCGCCAGCCCGAGGCGGCCATCCAGATCATGATCACGGCGGCCAGCACGAATGCGACCAGGGCGATCACCAGCATCCCGAGGCCAGGCCCGATGAACCATTTCTTCGCATTGATCGCGGAGGCGACGCGGTCCTTGAAGGCCGTGAAGTGCGTGCTGTTCGTCGCTCTCGCGTCGTCGATCTTGTCGCGGAACTTCGACAGTGCACGGGGTCCGTCGCCGAGCACGTAGTCGACGACGTCCGCCACCGCCTGCTCGAAGTCGGTCACGGGCACCGAGGCGTCGCCCTGGCTGACCTCGAGATCGGAGACCTGTTCCTGATGGAGCCCGCCCCAGGTCTTGCGTTCGGTGGTCGTCGGCTTGGACTTGTAGCGGCCTCGCCGGAGCAGGTCGAAGAGCGTGGCCGTGAACTCGAGCGAGCCGGCGCTCGTGTCCTGGCGCAGGAGCGGCGGCACCAGCGCTGGCTCGAGGTCGGACGGCGGCGCCTGCTCGTATTCGCGGTCGTAGCCGGTCTTCCGCTCGCGGCCCGACCACCACCAGACGCCCATGACGATCGCGAGCGCCGGCAGCAGGGCGAGGGCGAGCACGACCAGAATCGAGCGCCAGATGTTCTCGTGCAGCCAGGCGTGGATCTTCTTGCGATCACGCTCCTGCGCCGCGGCGTCGTCCTTCTCCTCCTTGACGATCTTGGCGAGGCCGTTGCCGGACACGACCTTTGCGCCCGCCGTGGAGGTGAGCAGCCGGCGCGGGAAGACGGTTCGCAGCTCGACGAACTGGTGGTCCGGCACGTCGAGCGCGCGCAGGATGGCGAAGTTCCGCAGCTTCCGCGTGTCGCCGTGCACCCAGTAGGGATGGCCGTAGACGCGGTAGGACTGATTCGCCGGGTTGAGCGGTTTCGGCAGCTTCATCGAAGCGCGCAGGCGATGCAGCCCGGCGGGCCACTGGTCGCCCCAAACCTTCAGGTTGACGTCGACAACGTCGTCGTACGCGACCGCGAGGCCGCGGAAGCGGTAGCCGATCGTGAAGACCCGGACTTCGTCGATCGCGCTGTAGTGCCAGACGATGCGGACCATGTTTCCGACGTGGGTGACGCCGTACGTGCCGCGCGGGCTGTAGCAGCCGAGCTCCGTACAGCCGCCCGGCTTGTAGGGCTCGCCCTTCTCGCTGACGGTGATGCGGTCGATCGTCTCGCCCTTCCGCAAGGGGATGTCGCGGTACGCGCCGCTGAAGATGCCGCTGTAGGCAAAGGTGATCTGCTCCTTCACGAGGAGGCTGCCGTCCGGCTGGATCCGGACGGCGACATTGGCGTCCGGCAGCGTGTACGACTTCGCCTGCGCCGCAGCCGGAAACACGGCGATTGCGGCCAGCAGGGCCGCGAGAACGGTCAGGGAGCGCGTGCTCAGCGTGCGGGCGGCGCGGCGGGCGGCGGGGCGGCGGGCGGCGGGGCCGCCGGCGCCGCGGTGCCGAAGTCGACGCGGGGCGCAGCCCGCGCGGCCTCCTCGATCTCGAAGTACTGCTTCGGGCCGAAGTTGAAGATGCCCGCAAAGATGTTCGTCGGCACCGACTGGATCGCATTGTCGTACGTCAGCACCGTGTCGTTGTAGACCTGGCGCGAGACGGCGATGTTCGACTCGACGTCGCTGAGCTGCGCCTGGAGCTGCTGGAAGTTCTCCGTCGCGCGGAGCTGCGGGTAGGCCTCGGCAACGGCAAAGAGACGGCCGATCGCCGCGGACAGGGCGTTCTCCGCTGCCGCCTGCTGCTGGACACCCTGCGCCTGCTGAGCCGCGGTTCGGGCTTTCGTGACCTCCTCGAAGGTCTGCTGTTCGTGCGCCGCGTAGCCCTTGACGGTCTCGACCAGGTTCGGGATCAGGTCGTACCGCTTCTTGAGCTGGACGTCGACCTGCGCCCACGCGTTCTCGGTCCGGTTGCGGAACCGGACGAGCCGGTTGTACATCGAGATCAGGATCAGGAGCAGCAGGACGCCCGCGACGATCGCGATCACGACCCACACGGTCGAGGAGACGGCGAGAGGCAGGGCCGCAGTCATTCGTCCGGGAGCCTAACCGATGAGCGCCGCGCTACCACTTCCTGCAGCAGCGCGCGGATCGCCCGCAGCTCCTCGAGCAGTGCGGCGAGCACGCCGTGGTACCGCGCGGGCATCTCGGCGTGGGGAGGAGGGGGGCGGCGCATGCTTCGATCGTGCGCCCCGCAGGGACGAGCCGCAAGTGCCCTAGCCGGCCGGGGCTTCGGGACGCGAGGCGATCCAGACCGTGTCCTCGCCGCCCGCGTAGGGGCGCCGGTCGAACCAGCCGTAGCAGGCCTCCACCCGGAAGCCGGCGCCTTCCACCAGCGCCCGCCACTCGCGCGGCGAGAGCCAGGCGAGCTCCATCGTCGCGGAGCCGCCTTCGCCCCGGACCGCGAGGGTCAACGTCCGCGTTCTCTCGTCCCAGTGCGCGCGCTCCCAGATGCCGGGCTCGCGCTCGAGCCAGCGGGCATGGGTCTCGGCGATGTCGTCCGCTCCCGGTTCGAAGACGTCGAAGATCAAACGGCCGCCCGGCTCGAGCAGGCGGTAGGCGGCGCCGAGTGCCCGCAGGCGATCGTCGTCCGTGTGCAGGTGCAAGAGCGAGCGGAACGGGCAGAGCACGAGCGGCACGGGGCCCTGGACCGGCGGGTCGCGCAGGTCACCGGCGCGGAGGTCGAGATGCTCGGCAGCGCCCGCCAGCGCCGCGTGCTCGCCACAGACCTCGAGCATCCCGGGCGAGGAGTCGACTCCGATCACGTCGATGCCGTCGGCTGCAAGCGGCACGGCGATCCGGCCCGTGCCGACGCCGAGCTCGACGACAGGTCCCGGAGCGACCCGCCTCGCCTCTTCGAGGTAGAACGGCACGTCTTCCCTGACGCTGATGCTCCAGGGGTCGTAGAGGCGTGCGATCGCGTCGTAGGGGCTCGCGTTCCCGCCGGCGGTATCGGTGCGCATGGAGCGGGAGTATCGCCGCTGGTCGCTGTCCCTCACCCGGGTCTCGGAAGTGCAGATTCGTGGAGTTTTGCGGGTTCTAAACCTGCTCAAACCTCTAGTACTTCCCTCGATCGAGTGATACGTTTTTTGGTGCCGTCAGGTTCCGAACAGCGGGGCCTGGAAATCAGGAGGTACCTAGCTGATGCGCAACTCCAGCAGCTGGAACTAGGCGTGACGGGTTGGAGGCCGCCGTCACTGGCGGCCTCCCGCCTTTCACAGCGCATCGGATAGCCGCATGTTTGGCATGTCGAAAAGCCATCCGCTCCCGCTTGCCGCGCGTGTCGCGCGCATGTCGCGCGAGCTGAACCCTCAACTTCCTCGCACGCTCTGGTTCTACGAGGCCGGCGTCGTCGTGAACGCCTTCGGGCGCGGGATGACGCTCCCCTTCGTCCTCATCTATCTGCACAACGTCCGCGGATTGAGTCTTGGCCTGGCGGGCGTCGTTGCGGCCGCGTACGCCGCCGCGAGCTTCGCCGGATCCCTGGCCGGCGGTGCGCTCGCCGACCGTGTGGGCGCTCGGCTCGTTCTGATCGGTGCGCTCGTCGCCGCAGGCGGCGGGTACGGCTGGTTCGGGTTCGTGCACCACCCGCTTCAGGCGTTTCTCGCGATCGCGATTGCCGGATTCGGGAACGGTGCGTTCCTGCCCGCGCAGTCGGCCACGATCGCGGCTCTCGCCGGTCAGGAGCGCCGGCACGGGGCGTACGCGGTCCAACGCGCTGCAGACAACCTCGGCATCGGTCTCGGAGCCACGGTCGGCGGGGCGATCGCGATCTCGTCCGATCCCACGACGTTCACGGCGCTCTTCGTGCTCGACGGGGCCACGTCTCTGCTGTTCGCGCTGCTCCTGGTCGTGCTGCCGTTGCGCGACACCTCGCCGAAGCTCGTCGCGGCGGGGGAGGCCGCGCCGCGCTACCGGGAGCTGTTCAAGCAGCGGCTCATCCTCGGGGTGATCGGGCTGAATGTGCTCTACGTGATCGGCGGCTACACGCTGCTCGAGACGGCGCTGCCGGTCTTCGCGAAGAACGAGGGCGGCGTGAGCGAGCACGGAATCGGTTTGCTCTTCCTCGCGAACACGCTTGCGGTCGTCGTGTTCCAGCTCCCGATTTCCCGCCTGCTCGAGGGACGGCGGCGGCTGGTCGCGCTCGGCGTGATGTGCCTCGGCTGGTCCGTCGCGTGGGCGGCCGTCCTCTTCAGCGGTATTTGGCTGCACGGCGCCCAGGCACTCCTGGTGTTCGTCGTCGCGGTCGCGGCCTTTGCCGTCGGCGAGTGTGTCCTGGCGCTGGTCAGCACCCTGGTCGCGGATCTGGCGCCCGAACGCCTCCGCGGTCGCTGCATGAGCCTGATCGCGTGCTCCTACGCGATCGGCTTGACCGTGGGGCCGGTCTTGGCCGGGTTCACGCTGCAGGCGTCCCAGTTCGCCGTCTGGCCGATCGGCATCGGCCTGCTCGTGCTCGCCGCCGGCGGAGGAATCGCGCTCCAGCGGCGGCTGCCTACGGCGGTCCGGGTGACGCCGGCGCGCGAGCGCGCGCAACTCGCACCCGAAGCTGTGCCGGCGACGGCTTAAGCCGTTATTCTCGACGCGTAGTGGAGACCTGCGCCGCCTTCGTGTTTACCCGGCCCCGGCGGGGTGCCGGGAGCCGCGGCTAGCGCGCTCAGCCGTCCGCTGCTTCTGAACCCCGGCCGGGGCGTCGCATTCTCGTAACAGGGTCAACCCCGTTACAGAAGTGTGTCGGACGACCGTGGAGACGATGAACCCAGAGGAACCCAAGCCACTCGATACAGTCGCGGCCGTGGATGCGGCGGCCCTGGAGACCGAGGCGCTCGGCGCGGCGGCGGCCGCCGCCACGGTCGACGCGGTCCAGGAAGCGCGCGTCCGTTACCTCGGCAGGCGCAGCGAGCTCAAGCAGGCGCTGCGCGAGGTTCGCGACCGGGAGACGGGGATGGCCTTGAACGCCGTTCGCGAGCGCCTGGAAGCGGCCTTCGACCGCAGGCGCGCGGAGCTCGAGCGTGCCGAGCGCGAGCGCGATCTGGCCGAGGAGCAGGTCGACGTCACGCTGCAGGGCACGGCCTACCGGCGGGGCGCGCTCCACCCGATCACCCTGATCCGACGCGAGGTCGAGGACATCTTCGTCGGGCTCGGCTACGAGGTCGTCGACGGCCGCGAGGTCGAGACCGTCCACTACATCTTCGACCAGCTGAACATGGGGCCGGGCCACGTCACCCGCTCGCCACTCCACACCTTCTACTTGACGGAGAACACCCTCTTGCGGACCGAGACGTCCGCGTCGCAGATCCGGGTGATGGAGGCACGGCAGCCTCCCGTCTACATGGTCTCGCTCGGCCGGGTCTACCGTCGCGACACGCCCGATCCAAAGCGGTACCCGATCTTCCACCAGGTCGAGGGCCTCGCCGTCGACCGCGGGATCACGCTGGCCGACCTCAAGGGAACGTTGCAGCTCCTGCTTCGGCGGCTCTTCGGCGAGGAGCGCAGCGTCCGGATCCGGACGAGCTTCTTCCCCTTCACCGAGCCTTCGGTCGAGGCCGACGTCGAGTGCTTCATCTGCGGCGGAGAGGGCTGCCGCGTCTGCGAGTACGAGGGCTGGATCGAGGTCGGCGGTGCCGGGGTGGTGGACGAGAACGTGCTTCGAAACGTCGGCTACGACCCCGAGGAGTACTCCGGCTTCGCGTTCGGCTGGGGCCTGGAACGGATCTTCATGCTCCGCTACGGCCTGCCGGACATCCGCATGCTGTGGCAGAACGACCTGCGGCTGCTGAGGCAGTTCTGAGCGCGGTGAGTCGATGAAGGTCCCGATCAGCTGGCTGCGCGAATACGTTGCCTACGAGGCCTCGACCGCCGAGCTGGTCCGGCGTCTGACGATCTCGACCTGCAACGTGCAACGCGTCTTTCGGCACGGCGTCGCTGACGAGAACGGCAACCTCGACCTCTTTCGCGTCGGCCGGGTGCTCGAGGCGGGCCAGCACCCGAATGCCGACCGCCTTCAGCTCTGCCTCGTCGACGTCGGTGAGGGCGAGCCGCGCCAGATCGTCTGCGGCGCCTGGAACTTCGGCGCGGGAGCGACCGTCGCGGTCGCGCTGCCGGGAGCCGTCCTGCCGGGTGGGCAGAAGCTCGAGCGCGCGAAGCTCCGCGGCTCCGTCTCCGACGGGATGATCCTCTCGGAGCGCGAGCTGGAGCTCGGGCAGGACCACGCCGGGATCCTCGTCCTCTCGGAGCCGGCCGAGCCGGGGACGCCCCTCGCCGACGTTCTTCCGCTCGGTGAGGAGGTGATCGAGGTCGAGACGACTCCGAACCGGCCCGACCTGCTCGCCGTCTACGGGATCGCACGCGAGGTGGCGGCGCTCTTCGACGTGCCGCTGGCGCCGCCGCCGGGGGTGGAGCCTCCGCGGGCGGCCGACGAGCCGGTCGACGTCCGCGTGGAGGATTTCGAGGGCTGTCCGCGCTACATCGGCAGAACCTTCGCCGATGTCACGGTCGCGCCCTCGCCGGCATGGCTGAAGGCGCGCCTGGCCGCCGCCGGCATGCGCCCGATCTCGAACGTCGTCGACGTGACCAACTACGTGATGCACGCGCTCGGAAACCCGTTGCACGCCTTCGACCGTTCGAAGCTCGCCGAAGGACGGATCGTCGTCCGCCGGGCCAGGCGCCGGGAGGAGATCCGAACGCTGGACGGAAACCTGCGCCGCCTCGACGAGCGCGACCTCGTAATCGCCGACGCCTCGCAGGCCGTCGCGATCGCCGGGATCATGGGCGGCGCCGAGACGGAGGTCGGCGAGGAGACGACCGAGGTGCTGCTCGAGGCGGCCAACTTCGAGCCGCTCGGGCTCCTGCGCACCTCGGAGCGGCTCGGGCTCCGGACGGAAGGCTCGAATCGCTGGGAGAAGGGCGTCGATCCCTACCTCGCCGAGCAGGCCGCCGCCCTCGCGACGCAGCTGATCGTCGAGCTCTCGGAGGCCCGCTGGACCGGGCAAACCGACGTCCATGCCGATCTGCCCGAACCTCCCGTCGTCACGCTGAGGCCGGAGCGCGCCAACCGCCTGATCGGCCTCGAGGTCCTGCCCGGCGAGCAGCGCACGATCCTCGAACGACTCGGCTTCGACCTCTCGGAGGAGTGGCGGGTGACCGTCCCGACCTGGCGGGCCCGCGATGTGACCCGCGAGGTCGACGTGATCGAGGAGATCGCACGCATGAAGCTCGACGAGGTCCCGTACACGCTGCCGGTACGGCGCGAGATGTTCGGCCGGCTTTCGAGAGCACAACGCCTCCGGCGCCTCGTCGAGGACGTCATGGTCGGCTGCGGCTTCTTCGAGGTCTACACGCCGAGCCTGCTCGCACAGGACGAGCACGAGCAGGCGCTGCGCATCCCCGAACCACAGTCGTCCGAGCAGTCGGTGCTGCGTACGCGGATCCTCCCGGCGCTGATCGAGGCGGCCCGGCACAACCTCGCCGTGGGCAACACCGGGATCGCCCTCTTCGAGATCGCTCACGTCTATCTCCCGACCGGGGACGAGCTGCCCGAGGAGCGCTGGCGGCTGGCTGCAATCACCGAGGGCGGTTTCTCCGCCGCGAAGGGGGCGCTGGAGACGCTCCACGACGCGCTCGGCGTTCGGCCCGTTCTCGTCCGCGCGCGTGAAAGCCTGTATCACCCGGGCAAGACAGCCGCGGTCCAGGCTGGAGTCGTCGGCGAGCTCGAGCCGGGGCTGCTCGAAGACCGGTGGGGCGCGTTCGAGCTCGACCTCGACACGCTCTTGGCCGTGGCGCCCGAACGTCCGGAATACGAGGACGTGATCACGTTCCCGGCGCTCCGGCTCGACCTGGCCTTCGTGGTCGACGAGGACGTTCCGGCCGGCGATCTGATCGACGCCGCCCGCGAGGCCGCCGGTCCGGAGCTTCGCGACGCGCGCGTGTTCGACGTCTACCGCGGCGAGCAGATCCCCGCGGGCCGAAAGTCGGTCGCGCTCGCACTCGAGTTCCGCTCGCCCGCGCGGACGCTCACGGACGAGGACGGAGCGCGTTTGCGCGACGCGATCGCAGCCGCGCTGCGGGAGCGCTTCTCGGCCGAGCTCCGGGCCTAGCCGGTGCGCGTATCGAGCAGCGCCTTCAGCTCGGCGGCGGTGACCGTCTGCTGAACACGCCTGCGCGCGACCGGAATCAGGTCGTTCAGGAGGCCGCATGTCTCGCACCTGAAGATCGCGGCGCTCCAGTCGTCGCTCGCGGTGAGGATGCGCTTGCCGTCGGGGCTGAACGCACCTGAGCGGACGACGTCGACGTGCCATTTCACCTGCGTGACCGCGTTCGCCATCCGCCACTCCCAGATGCGGGCCGAGCCGTCGGTCGAGGTCGTGACGACGAGACGGCCGTCGGGGCT